>JAVHQG010000270.1:0-6489 GCA_036171035.1 Bacteroidales bacterium | reverse complement strand
AATCGTAAATCGTTAATCATAAATCGTTAATCATTATGGCTTTAGGTATTCCATTGCATTATTTTCTTGTAGTAAGTACAATAATGTTTTTTGTAGGAGTTTTTGGTTTTCTTACCCGGAAAAATCTAATCACAATGCTTATGTCTATTGAGCTAATTTTAAATTCAGTAAATATAAACTTTGTAGCATTTAACAGATATTTGTTTCCAGGAGAATTGCATGGTCATTTTTTCTCAATTTTTATTATTGCGGTAGCTGCGTGTGAAGCTGCTGTTGCTATGGCGATCATTATAAATATTTATAGACGCTTCATGACAATTAGTGTTGAGGATGTGAATGAGATGAAATATTAATTAAATAGATTTTGAATTTTGAATTTTAAATGTTAAATGTCTGGCGAAGGCTGAGCGATGGTTGTTGAGTGGAGTCGAAATAGGTCGAAGCCTAAATGTTAAATATTGAATTGAAATGAAAGAGCATAATTTGATATTGGATAAAACTTTTAATTTTTCATTGCAGATAATTGAATTATATAAAATACTGGTTAAAAATAATGAATATGTAATCTCAAGGCAAATTTTAAAAAGCGCAACGAGCATAGGGGCTAATGCAGAAGAAGCTACTGCTGCTCAATCAAAAAAAGATTTTATTGCAAAGATGACAATTGCATCAAAAGAAGCGAGAGAGACAAAATATTGGTTACGATTATTAGATAAAAGCCAATTCGTGAAATATGATTTTAAGAATTATTTAAACGAGATTGAAAGTATTGTTAATATTATTACTGCGATTGTTAAAACTTCGCAAATTAGAATTAATAAATAATTTAAAATTTAAAATCCATAATTTAAAATTTCTATATGGGACAATTTGATTTTAGTTTTGTAATCTGGATACCACTTATCCCGTTTTTTATGTTTGCTTTCCTTGGTCTTTTTGGAAACCGTTTAGGTCCAAAAATTTCAGGATTGCTTGGTACCGGAGGTCTTCTTGCCGGATTTATTATGTCTTTAATTATTGCTTACAAATATTTTTTTGTTGTAGGAAGAGTTGAAGAAGTCTATCAGAAAATCATCGCTTACAACACCGTTTGGATGCACTTAACGGATAAGCTTACAATTAACATGGGTGCTTTGATTGACCCTATTTCAGTGATGATGCTTGTTGTAATTACAACCGTTTCATTGATGGTGCATATTTATAGTATTGGTTATATGCACGGCGAAAAGGGCTTTGAACGATTCTTTGCTTGCCTCTCATTATTTAGTTTTTCAATGCTTGGATTAGTTCTTGCGACAAATATTTTTCAGATGTATATTTTCTGGGAACTCGTAGGTGTTTCATCCTATTCTTTGATATCTTTTTATTATTGGAAAGACTCTGCGGTTGCGGCTGGTAAGAAAGCATTTATTGTTACCCGTTTTGCCGACCTTGGATTTTTAATTGGTATTTTGTTGTTGTCATATACTACCGGTACCTTCGATTTTCAAACACTTTGCGACCCGAATGGAAGTGCAATTGCACAAGGTGGAGGCATTATGTTCATGGGATTGTCCACAATGACATGGTCGTTGATATTCGTATTTATGGGCGGTGCAGGTAAATCTGCCATGTTTCCGTTACACATTTGGTTACCAGATGCAATGGAAGGACCTACGCCCGTTTCTGCACTTATTCATGCAGCGACAATGGTCGTTGCCGGAGTTTATTTAGTTGCTAGATTATTTCCTGTTTATGCAATTTCTGCCCCTACCGGATTAACAGTTGTGGCTTATGTCGGGGGGATATCATCATTGTTTGCAGCAATCATTGCTTGTACCCAATTTGATATAAAGCGTGTGTTGGCATTTTCTACGATGTCTCAAATTGGATATATGATGCTTGCATTGGGCGTTTCGGGGTATGGTGGAGAAGATGGACTTGGTTATATGGCATCGATGTTTCACTTGTTTACGCACGCTATGTTTAAAGCTTTGTTATTTCTAGGTGCAGGGGCTGTTATACATGCCGTACATAGCAATGATATGCGAGATATGGGAGGGCTGAAAAAATATCTGCCAATTACACATATCACATTTTTAATTGCCTGTTTAACAATAGCCGGAATTCCACCATTTTCTGCTTTTTGGAGTAAAGATGAAATTCTAGTTGCTGCATTTCACCATGATAAATTTTTATTCTTTATTGAATTTTTTGTTGCCGGTCTTACAGCTTTTTATATGTTCCGTCTGTATTTCAATATTTTTTGGGGAAAACAAACGCATTATCATCATGAGCCACACGAATCGCCATTAACAATGACTTTCCCTCTGATGTTTCTTGCTGTAGCAGCCATTCTTGCAGGCTTTATTCCTTTCCATAGTCTTGTTACTTCCGATGGAAAAGAATTGGAAACACATATTCAGTGGATAATTGCAATACCTTCTGTTCTGATTGGGGTTATTGGAATTATTATAGCCTATTTTATGTACAAAAAAGAATCTGCAATTCCAGATAAGATTGCTTCATCGTTTAAATTTTTCTATAGATGGGCTTTGAACAAGTTTTATTTTGATGAATTGTATATGTTCATCACACAAAAAATTATTTTTAAAAGAGTATCAACCCCAATCGCATGGTTCGATAGGCACGTAATTGATGGAACAATGAATGCAGTTTCTTACATTACAAATTATGTATCTGTCTCAATAAAAGGCTTGCAATCAGGACAGATTCAGCAATATGGATACGTCTTTATTTCAGGAGCAATTGGCTTAGCAATTCTGTTCATATACTTTTGGGTTCATTAATTTTTTTATGAAGTTACACTTCGACTACGCTCAGTGTACAAAAGTTATAAAGTTTTTTAGTGCCTTAGCGACTTAGCGGTGAATAATAAAGTTTAGAAAGTTAAATATTAAACATAAATAATAAGCAAAATGAGTTTTTTAAATTGGTTAGTTATCGTTCCACTCCTTACAGTTCTTGCAATACTGTTTACAAAAGGGAAAAACCATGCACGTGTGATTTCGGCTGTGGGAATGAGTGTTGAGTTTATTCTTGGGGCAATTTTGGTATTTATGTATTTGGGAGCGAGAAAGGCTGGAGTTACCGACCCTATGCTTTTTACACAAGATAACTTATGGTTTGCGAGTCTGAATATTCACTATGCCATTGGAGTTGATGGAATTTCTGTTGCAATGATTGCGCTAACATGTCTCGTAATTTTTGCAGGAATCTTTGCTTCATGGAAAGTAGATTATCTTCCTCGCGAGTTTTTTATTTCGTTGATAACCCTTTCCTCTGGTGTATTTGGTTTTTTTATATCGCTGGATTTATTTACCATGTTTCTCTTTTATGAAGTTGCAGTAATTCCAATGTATATCTTAATTGGAATTTGGGGAAGTGGTCCGAAAGAATATTCAGCAATGAAGCTTACACTTATGTTGATGACTGGTTCTGCATTGATAATGGTAGGATTAGTTGGTCTTTATTTTAATTCAGCACCTGATGGTGGTCCATTAACTTTTAATGTAATGGAAATTGCTAAAATACATATTCCCATTGAGATGCAGCGTTTTTTATTTCCATTTTTATTTATTGGATTTGGAGTACTTGGTGCTTTATTTCCCTTTCACACTTGGTCGCCCGATGGTCACGCATCTGCACCAACGGCTGTGTCTATGCTACATGCAGGCGTGTTGATGAAACTTGGCGGGTATGGCGCATTCCGTATAGCTATGGTTTTATTACCGGATGCCGCACAAGAACAATCATGGATATTTTTAATACTTACAACAATTAGTGTGGTGTATGGAGCATTTGGAGCATGTGTTCAAAAAGATCTAAAATATATTAATGCATATTCATCGGTTAGCCATTGTGGGATGGTTCTTTTTGCAGTATTGATGATGAATAAAACTGCATTTACCGGAGCTATTTTGCAAATGCTATCACATGGAATTATGTGCGCACTTTTCTTTGGTTTAATCGGAATGATTTATGGCAGAACACATACCAGAATGATTAATGAAATGGGTGGACTAATGAAAATAATTCCATTTATATCGGTTGCTTATGTGCTGGCTAGCCTTGCTTCTCTTGGCTTACCAGGATTGAGTGGATTTGTTGCTGAAATGAATATTTTTGTTGGCTCATTTCAAAACCCAAGTACATTTAACAGAGTTTGTACAATCATTGCTTGCGCCTCGATTGTGATAACGGCGGTGTATATATTGCGTATTGTTGGATTTATGCTGTTTGGCGAAATCAAACATAAGGAACATGAAACTCTTGAAGATGCTCACTGGTACGAAAGATTAAGTGCCGGGATTTTAATTGCTGCATTATTTGGAATTGGTCTTGCACCACTGTGGTTATCGAATATGATTGGTAACAGTATAATCCCAATAGCTCAAAAATTTGCAGTTGTAATTCCTTAAATAAGTTATAATGTTATAAAGTTGAAAGTTTCGGACACTGAGCGAAGTCGAAGTGATCGTCTAAGATAATAAATAGATAGTAAAGATTTAAAATAAAAAGATTATGAGCATTCATAGCTTCCTTTTGATGAGACACGAAATAATGTTGACAGGTATTGCCCTGCTGATATTGATTTTTGAAATTTTTGTAAATGAAAAGAATCACAAAGCATTGATTCCATTCAGTCTGATTTTATTTTTTGTAAATGTGATTTATGGATTCTGCCCTTCACCTTCAGGGGTTTTGTTTGGTGGAATGTATCGTACGGGTGAGATGCAGATTCTTATGAAAAATGTGTTAAATATTGGTGCCTTTATCATCTTGCTTCAATCAACTACATGGCTTAAAAATGAAGAAAACAAAGGGAAAATCAACGAATTTTTTATTTTGCTCATATCTACATTAATCGGGATGAATTTCATGATTTCATCTGGAGATTTTTTAATGTTTTATCTAGGTCTTGAACTTGCTACTATCCCAATTGCAGCACTAGCAGCGTTTGATAGACTAAAAAACAAATCTGCGGAAGCTGGTGTAAAATTAATTTTATCTTCCGCACTTTCTTCAGGAATTATGCTGTATGGAATATCCTTGATTTATGGGATTACCGGTTCAATTTATTTTAATGATGTTACGGTTGCTTTTACAAGCAGTGCAAACCTAAATGCACTTGCACTAATATTCTTTTTTGCAGGTTTGGCTTTTAAAATTTCAATTGTACCTTTCCATTTATGGACTGCAGATGTGTATGAAGGCGCACCTATTGGCATCACTTCATGGTTATCTGTAATTTCAAAAGGTGCAGCGGTATTTATTTTAGCGATTGTGTTATTTCAGGTATTTAGACCGGTTATTGTTATGTGGCAAGATTTAATTTATATTTCTGCTATTATGACCATGACTGTTGCCAACTTATTTGCAATAAGGCAGAATAATATCAAACGTTTTGTTGCTTTCTCCTCTATTGCACAGGCAGGTTTTATTATGCTTGGTATCATCAGCGGAAATCAAATAGGGATGACGTCAATCATATATTTCGTATTAATTTACATATTCTCCAATTTAGGAGTTTTTGGAGTAATTGCCGCAATTTACAATGCTTCCGGAAAAGAAAATATTTCAGATTATAATGGATTATACAAAACAAATCCAATGCTTAGTCTGGTGTTGATGCTTTCGTTGTTCTCACTGGCCGGCATTCCTCCTACAGCAGGATTTTTTGGAAAATTCTTTCTTTTCACATCGGCTGCAAGTCAGGGTTTTTACTGGTTGGTCTTCATTGCTGTATTAAATGCGACCATTGCATTGTATTATTATTTACTTGTTGTAAAAGCCATGTTCATCAATCAAAACGATCATGCAATTGCAGGATTTAAAAGCGATGGATATACAAAACTTGGATTAATTATTTGCCTTGTAGGTATTTTTGTAGTTGGTTTTGCAAGTAATATATTTGAGTATATTTTTCATGTAGTAGCTAAAATGTAAATCGTACTCTTAACTGCTCATTTCGGCTATGCTCAATGAAGCAGCTCAGGGTTACAATAATAAAGATTATGGGAATAAATAAAGGGAAACATGTAGTACAGGAAATAGAAGGCATTCGCTGTACCGTTGTGGAATCAGGAATAAATACTGCAAGAACAGATTTCCTTAAGGATATTTTGCTTTACAATAAATTTGACGTAAAAGTTGCTCCTGATAAAACTCCCGATACCTTTATTTTAGGTGTTACGGATATTATTTTTAATCCGGTTATTGCAATCTACGAAAGGACTTTGTTTTCAAAAGAAGGCAAGCACATAACTCCAGAATACTGGAATCAGAAATGTAAAGAAATTCATCCATATTACTGGAAGAATAAATAAAGATTATAGATTATTTTTATTTTTTAAAGACTGGAGAAATCTGGTCTTTTTTTTACAAGTTAAGTCAAAACCATTACCACTTATAAACTGAAACCTACCATCCATAAACTCAAACGGTTTTTTCTTGTTTTACTTATTTTGTTTGTTTTACTTTGTCCCC
>JAVHQG010000269.1:0-2347 GCA_036171035.1 Bacteroidales bacterium | reverse complement strand
GTGATCTCGCTGGGATTCGAACCCAGGACCCCTACATTAAAAGTGTAATGCTCTACCAACTGAGCTACGAAATCTTCCGTTTAATTTTGGAGGTGCAAATATAGTATCTAATATTTATTCTGCAAAAAAGATTCCTGTTTTTTATAATAAAAATATAACTCACTAAATGTCAAATATTTAAACTTGACTACAAATTTTATTCTGAGCCTATATTGAAAAATCAGGTATCTTTAACAATTTAAATTTTTCTAGTTTTTATGATTCAGCATAAAATTAATAGCGTTTTAGAAAATGTTTCACTCAAACAGTTTAATAGTTTCGGAGTTGATGTACAAGCAAATTATTTTTTTTCTTTTAATCGTTTAGATTGTCTTATAAATATGCTTTCAACTAATAAATTCCCTAAATTAATTTTGGGTGGAGGCAGCAATATCCTTTTTACTAAAAATTTTGAAGGACTTATATTACAACCTTTGCTAAAAGGGATTGAGGTTATTAACGAAAATAATGAAGAATGTTTTGTCAGAGTTGCATGTGGCGAATGTTGGGATGAGTTTGTTGCTTTTGCGGTTTCACGTAATTGGTGTGGTGTTGAAAATTTATCGGGCATTCCTGGTAACGTTGGTGCTTGTCCTGTGCAGAATATTGGAGCTTATGGTGTAGAGGTTAAAAATGTAATTTATGAGGTTGAGGCTTTAGAACTTGAAACATTTAATGTACAAAAGTTTTCAAATGCTGATTGTAAATTTGAATATCGTGACAGTGTCTTTAAAAAAGAATTTAAAGGTAAATATCTGATAACTCATGTGACTTTTTGCTTGCAGAAAAAACATGATTTCAACTTGTGTTATGGAGATATTGAAACTGCTGTAAAAAAAATAGGTGCGGTAAACCTTGAAAACATCAGAGAAGCTGTGCTGCAAATAAGAACGAATAAATTACCTGATCCAAGCATAATTGGCAATGCAGGGAGCTTTTTTAAAAATCCCGTAATTTCATTGTTATTATTAAAAAAAATAATGCGAGACTTTGCAGGTGTCCCGCACTATAAGATTTCTAATTCAGAATTTAAAATACCTGCCGGCTGGCTCATTGACCAGTGTGGCTGGAAAAATTTTCGCTCAGGAAATGTGGGCGTTCACGACAAACAGGCTCTTGTGCTAGTTAATTACGGCAATGCAACAGGTCCCGAGATTTTAAATTTAGCCGATCATATTGTAGCATCCGTTTTTGAAAAATTCCAAATTAAATTATCTATGGAAGTTAATATTATCTGATTATTTTCTTTGTGTATATATCTTTTTCTGAAATTATTTTAACCAGATAAATACCATTAGCACAAGCTGACAAATCAATTTGTCCGGAATTATCAACAGTAGTTAATGTTTGAATTTTTGAGCCATCAACACTAAATATTTCAATGGTTTTTACTCCTACCGATTTAGTTGTATAGTTGTATGTCCCTTGATTTTCGGAAGCATAAATATTAAAATTGTTATTATTTATTGATGGTATATCCGTCGATGTAATTAATAATGATTCTTGATGACTTGAATTGTGGCAGTAATTTGCTGCGTTAAGGGATGCTACATAAACAGATTTTGCATTATACATATGAATAGGATTCTGTTCATTTGAGAATGTCCCATCACCAAAGTCCCATGCGTATTCATGTGCATCAACAGATTCATTGGTAAATGATACCGTATTTCCATTTACAGTATATGAAAAATTCGCTGTTGGAGTTGCTGCAACACCGGCAAAGCTACCAGCTTGAACAAATACACCGGAATCAAAAATGCCATCACCTGCATCAGCAATCACAACTTTAAAGTGATATTGCATTAATGGTGTAACCATTGTTACAATTTGGATTGGAGTGGTAAATCCATCGTAAGCTATTACAGTTCCTTCTGTATTGTCAACAAAATATTGGCTATTTGTTCCTGCATTCACATTGTCAATAGATACAGGTGTATTTGTGCCTGGGATGTGAGCTAAATTTATAGAGCCATTATATCCCGGACCACTGATAAAGAATCCAAAAACATCATTGTACCCTGCATTTACAAATTCAGGATACTCCTCTGACCCAAACACAAAGTCAAAAGCCAATAGTGAATCAGCTAAAGGTATAAAGTCAAATTCAAAACTAACTGCATCGTAAGTAATAGCACCAGGAATCAGACTTTGTGATAGAGAATCACCTGGTAATCCGTTATTAACACTAATAAATGAGGCTGCTTGTCCGGCAACAATATCAGCATCACCGGTAGTGATAAGAAGTCCGGAATCAAGCCCTAAAACGTGCGTGCTATCGCTAAAAACACCTATGGCATTTACTGTT
>JAVHQG010000268.1:0-2357 GCA_036171035.1 Bacteroidales bacterium | reverse complement strand
ATTTTTCTTGAGCGGGAAACGGGACTCGGACCCGCGACCCTCAGCTTGGGAAGCTGATGCTCTACCAACTGAGCTACTCCCGCTTTTACTTATCTAAATATATTAGCCAAACGGCTATTAAACTTTTTGCAAATCTAAATATTATATTAATATAGCGTGTAAAAAAAACGAAAAAATTGTAACCCTTTCGTTTCTATGATACTTTATACTGTTGTAATTCAAAATAAAATAATTATTTTTGTGACCCTCATTTATATAAATTAAGAAAGGAACTACTGTCTGATGATTGAAAATAATGTACATGCTATGGAATACAATACTACAAGAAAAAAATTACAGCTACCAGAATATGGTAGGCATATTTTGAAAATGGTAGATTTTATAACAAAAATTGAAAATAGAGAAGAACGACAAAAGGCGGCAAGAGCAGTGATAGGAATTATGGGGAATATGTTTCCTCATCTGCGCGACGTGCCCGATTTTAAGCACAAACTATGGGTACATCTTGCTATTATGGCCGATTTTAAGCTAGATATAGATTATCCGTATGAAATTCCCAGTATTGAAGTAATAAGGGAACATCCTAAAAAATTACCATACAATACAAAACCCATAAAATACATGCATTATGGGAGAATTCTTGAAGATATGATTGATAAGGCATCTTTATACCCGGAAGGTGAAGAAAAAAATGTTTTAACTCAAATCATTGCAAACCACATGAAAAAATCATATCTTACATGGAATCAAGAATCAGTGGCGGATGATGTGATTTTAAAAAATTTAAGTAATCTTTCAAAAGGAAAACTAACTCTATCAGGATCACAAAAATTAAACGAAACAAAAGAAATTTTGCAACGGGCAAAAAAGAAAAAATCTCCCAATAATTTGAATGGAAAAATGTATTAAAATTGCGTGAATGAGTACATTCGAGATACAGGGTGGGCATCCATTAAAAGGGGAAATTATACCGCAAGGAGCAAAAAACGAAGCCTTGCAAATATTATCGGCTGTATTGCTAACAGATGAGGAGGTTTGTGTATCTAATATTCCCAATATCCGCGATGTAAATTTCATGATCGAACTTCTGCAAACAATTGGCGTTGCAGTTACTAGAAATGGAAAAGGTATATTTACTTTTAAAGCAGAAACAGTAAATGTTGACTATACAAAAAGTGAAGCATATCGGAAGCAAGCAGCTAATTTAAGAGGTTCAATTATGTTTGTAGGTCCTATGCTTGCACGATTCGGGAAAGGGTTTATGCCTCGTCCCGGTGGTGATAAAATAGGGCGTAGAAAACTTGACACACACTTTATTGGGTTTCAAAAACTGGGTGCCAAATTATCATATAATCAAGATGAAACATTTTACAATATAGAAGCTAAAAGTTTAAAAGGATCATATATGCTTCTTGATGAAGCATCTGTTACCGGAACTGCAAATATTGTTATGGCCGCTGTAATGGCAAAGGGTTTTACCACAATCTACAATGCCGCTTGCGAACCCTATATCCAGCAACTTTGCAAAATGCTGAACAGAATGGGTGCCAAAATTTTAGGCATTGGCTCAAATCTATTAGTAATTGAAGGTGTGGAAAAATTACATGGATGCAATCATACAATCCTCCCGGATATGATTGAAGTTGGTAGTTTTATTGGCCTTGCCGCCATGACTCATTCCGAAATTACAATTAAAAATGTATCATACGAAAACCTAGGTATTATACCCGATTCATTTAAACGACTCGGCATCAAATTCGAAAAAATCAATGATGATATTTATATTCCTGCACAAGACTCGTATGAGATAGAAACTTTTATTGATGGTTCGATTATGACCATTGCCGATGCTATCTGGCCAGGATTAACACCTGATTTATTAAGTGTTTTTTTAGTTGTCGCAACACAAGCAAAAGGAAGTGTATTGATACATCAAAAAATGTTTGAAAGTCGTTTGTTTTTTGTTGATAAATTGATTGATATGGGGGCACAGATTATTCTTTGCGATCCACATAGGGCAACAGTTATTGGTTTGAATAATAAATTTCGACTCAGAGGAACAACAATGGTTTCTCCAGACATTCGTGCAGGTGTTGCTTTACTTATTGCAGCACTTAATGCAGATGGCAAGAGTGTAATTCATAATATAGAACAAATTGACAGAGGATACGAAAGCATTGATTTGCGACTGAATCAACTTGGAGCATCCATAAATAGGATTGATTAATTTAAAATGAACACAAATACAAAATAGTTGAAGATTTAGAATACGATTGAAATTTTATAAAGAGATTACAATATTTACACTTTATTAATCGTATATCATCGGTAATAAATTTGCTGAAGAATAATATTAA
>JAVHQG010000267.1:0-12074 GCA_036171035.1 Bacteroidales bacterium | reverse complement strand
CCTCATTCTTGACATTTTCTTATCTGACACTGAGTTTTCTTGCAAGAACTATATAATCCTGTGGCGGTTTTGAGTTTTTGTTATTTTTCCTCAATATTAATTCTTATTTAATATGATTGGGAATAAGATAATTTTTCTGAAAGAAACAGAATCAACAAATAAGGCTGCACATGAAATAATTAAAAAAGAAAAATTGCCGGAAGGGGTTGTTGTTGCAGCGGCATATCAAAGTTTAGGAAAGGGTAGGGGAAGAAATACTTGGGAAAGTGCAAAAAACAAAAATCTGCTTTTATCGGTTGTTTTATATCCTGAATTTCTTGAAATTGAACAACAGTTTTTTTTGTCGAAAACCTTTGCCTTGGGCATAGCAGATTTCTTAGAACAATTCGTGTCTAATGTTTCCATTAAATGGCCAAATGATGTGTATGTGTCTGGTAAAAAAATTTGCGGGACACTTATTGAGCAAGCCATTTTAGGAAAAAAAATCCAACAATCTGTTGTTGGAATAGGGATTAATATTAATCAGCTACGATTTAATAAAAACACTGCACTCCCAACATCTCTGAAAAAAATTACCGGTATTCATTACCAACTTGCAGAATGCTTAAATTTGCTGTGTACTTTCTTAAATCATCGTTATAGGCAACTAAAATCAAAGAAGTTTACTGAAATAGACGAAGCGTATAATTGCAAGTTGTATAGGAAAGATGAATATGCATATTATAAATCTGATAAAAAGGTTTTTGAGGCTGCTATTACAAGCGTAGGGATAGATGGATGCATAGTGCTTAAAATGAAAAATGGAATACTCTCACGCTATTCAATGGATGAGTTAGAATTTATTCTATAACACTATTTCCCAATTAGTTTTTTGAGCAAATCAGGTCTTTTCATGTTCTCTAAATCTTGAATTATTTTATTTCGGAATTCTTTTTTGTACCAAAAAAAATATTTTCGCTGACCGAGTTTTTCTTCTTGTTTTCTAGCTACATGAATTGGTTTTAGTGTGTATGGGTCGAGCCCGGTGTAAAACATAGCCGATGAAAGTGTCATAGGTGTTGGTGTAAAGTCCTGCACCTGTTCCAGATGGAAATTCAATTTTTTTGTTTCAACGGCCAGCTCTGCCATGTGTACATTTTTACAACCCGGGTGACTAGAGATAAAATAGGGGATCAATTGTTGGTGCAGTTGGTGTTTTACATTGATAGACTCAAAAACAGAAACAAGCTTTTTAAAGTTATCAAAAGAAGGTTTGCGCATGAGTTTTAAAACTTCTTCAGAAGTGTGTTCCGGTGCCACTTTTAGCCTTCCGGAAACGTGGTGAATGATGAGCTCTTTTAAGTATTCAGTGTTTTCTTTTTCATATTTTTTACCGAAAAGCATATCATGTCTGATGCCGCTGCCTATTGTGATTTTTTTTAATCCTTTAATAACCCTGGATTTTCTGTATAAATCCAGTAATAATTGATGATTTGTGTTAAGGTTGTTGCAAATACCGGGGAAAATGCAAGATGGTCGCACACATTTATCGCATATTTCTTGTTTCTCTCCTTGCATTTTATACATGTTTGCAGAAGGACCTCCCAAATCTGATATGTACCCTTTAAAATCAGGCATTTTTGAAATTGTTTCAAGTTCTGTCAGAATAGATTTTTCTGAACGGCTTGAAATAAATTTCCCTTGGTGCGCAGAAATTGTGCAAAAACTACATCCTCCAAAGCATCCTCTGTGAATGGTTACAGAATGTTTAATCATCTCAAAAGCCGGAATAGGTTTTGAATATTTTGGATGAGGAAGTCTAGTAAAAGGCAGATCATAAATGATATCTAATTCTTGTTCTGTTAGCTTATCAAACGGAGGGTTTACAACAATATATTTTTTGCAGTTTTTTTCAATGATACGTTTTGCCTTGCTTTTGTTTGACTCTTCTTCAATTTTAGCAAAGTTTTTAGCAAATTTTTCTTTGTTTTTACAGGATTCTTCAAATGGAAAAAGAATGATTGTTTCTTTTTCCGGTAATTTGCCTACATCCTCAACAACAAAAGCCGTTTGATTAATATTTTTTATTAAGATAAGTGGTACATTTTTATTCATTAACTGAATAATTTGCCTGATGGGTTTTTCTCCCATTCCATAAATTAATAAGTCTGCACCACTATCAATGAGTATCGATGGCTTTATGGTGTTTGACCAGTAATCATAATGTGTAAACCGCCGCAATGAGGCTTCAATTCCACCAATAATTACCGGAACATCGGGGAATAAATCTTTTAATATTTTAGTATAGACAGTAACCGCATATTCAGGTAGAAAACCAGATTCGCCACCGGGAGAATAGGCATTGTCAGATCTGAGCCGCAGGTTCGCCGTATAAAGATTAATCATCGAATCCATGGCTCCACCTGTAACTCCAAAAAACATCTTAGGTTTACCTAGTTTTTTAAAATCTCTTAAATCGTCTCGCCAGTTTGGTTGCGGTACAATGCCAACTTTAAGTCCCTCACTTTCGAGTACACGACCAATTACGGCAGTTCCAAATGAAGGGTGGTCAACATATGCATCACCAGAAAATATGATCACATCTAGTTCGTCCCAGCCTCTTGCTATTACTTCTTTTCGTGTTGTTGGCAACCACTGTTGCATAGGAGGTTTATTAAATATTAAATACTAAAATAAAAAAGTCCCCCGGGTTGCGGAGGACTTTTTTATGAGTTAACATCAATTAATCGTAACAAAAAAATTTAAAAAGTCGTTTATCGATAAAAAAATATGCAAATCATATGCCAAACTCAATATTATTGAATTTATTTTTATTGCATATCTTGTTTATTATCAATAGTTTGAATAATTATTTGTAAAAAACTGTTTTTAAAAAGCTCGAAATAAAGGCAAAAGTTTCAATTTTTGCTTCAATATATCCCATATGAGCCACATCTCGTAATAAAAGAACATGAGCTTCGGCCGGCAACGATATTTGTTCAGTAACTTTTCCAAAAGGAATGCGTGAATCTTTTTGTCCTGCTATAAACATTATAGGGATATTTACCTGTTTTAAGATATGCAACCTGTCTGGTCTGATTTTCATTCCTTCTTGTGCTGCAATCACTCCTTCTTTGGTCATTTGGTTGGCAGTTGTAATCAGAATTTCAATTTCTGTTTGAAAAAACGAACGATTTTCTACAGTAAATAAATCGGGGATGAATGAGGAAAGAAAGGAGTGATGATTTTTTCTGATAATTTCGATTATTCGAGTGCGGTTACTTTTTCCTTCGGCTGTATCAGGAAAAGCAGTGGAGTGAAATAGTCCGAAGCCTTTAAGTGCTTTAGGGTATTTTTCGGCAAAAGCAAGCGTAACATATCCTCCCATAGAATGACCGATCATCACTGATGATTCAATAAGGTTTTCATCCATTACAGCTTTTACAACCTCTGCCATAGCATCCATCGTGTGGATAGCTCCGATACAGTCACTTTTCCCATGTCCTGGGAGATCGATACATAATACTTGATATGTTTCCGATAATTTTTTTTCAAAATATTTCCAGATATCCAGTGATTCTGTAAATCCATGAAGTAAAACAACTGTGTTTCCTTTGCCGGAAATTGTGTAATTGATATTTGAATTATTGTAATTGTAACTCATTTTTACTTTACATTTTTTATTGATCCTGCCCCCGAAATATTCTGTTTTATTTTTGGGTTGCCTATATAATCAACAGATCCCGCACCTGATATTTTAACAATTAACTCATTTTGTGCATTTATTTCAGCATGTCCTGCCCCTGAAATATTAATAGAGGCATTATCTGCTAAAAGGGCAAAGGCTTTCAGATTGCCGGCACCGTTGATATCTGAATGAATAGTTTTTGTGTTTCCTGTTAGTGAAATTTCTCCGCTTCCACTAATTTGTAGTGATAATTTTTCTGCGTTCATTGACAATTTCATGTTTGATGCACCAGATGCTGTGATCTCCATATCTTTTAACTGAATTGCAGTAGTTGATTTTATATCAACAGCTCCGGTTAAATCAATTTTATTTATATTCTTGAAAGTGATAAAAATATTAAGTGTGGGATTGTTGTTGCCACCTTTCTTTTGAGAAATTTTTAATTCAGAACCTTTTGTTTCAGCGAGTATATATTCTTGCAGGTTTTCGTCAGTTTCAATAACAATTGTGTCTTTATCGCCTTGTGTGAGTATAATATTGCCGGAACCACTGACTTGCAACGCTGAAAAGCTATCTATTTTTCGTCCCTGTTTTGTGATTTTCCCATTTCCATCAATTGATAGTGCATTTACACAAGACATTGTTACAAATAAGAAAAATAGAATTAACCCTGAATAAATTTTTCTTTGCATTGATATTACTTTTATAAATTGATGTGAAAATAAATTTAGATACGAACAAAGATAGTAATTTTGGAATATGGAAGTGAATTGTTTTTTTTGTTTTGAGGTTATATGTGGATTTTTATATGGGAGTTTTTATTTTCTCGAAATATATGCGAATGGATCGAAAGTTTCTGTAAAGAAAATTATGAAATAGTATTTCTATGAAGTAAAACAACAACTAAAACAATTATTAGAATAAAGAGAAAAGGCTTTCATCAATATCGATGAAAGCCTTTGTTTATTTTTGCAAAAAAATGAACAGAGACTTTATTGGTAATTTAAAACATTGTTCAGTAATTTTTCAATTGTAGAAAAGTCAGATTTTTTACGGTTTGCATAATCATTGATCTGATCTTTTGATATTTTCCCAATGGTAAAATATTTTGCTTCAGGGCTTGCGAAATAAAATCCACTTACTGAAGCCGCAGGATACATGGCGAAATTTTCAGTTAATGTGATGCCGGTTTTTTTCTCTATATCAAGTAGCCTGAAAATGGTTTGCTTTTCAGAATGATCTGGACATGCAGGATAGCCTGGTGCAGGTCTGATGCCTTTATATTCTTCGCGGAGCAGGTTGTGCAACTGCAATGACTCATTTGATGCATATCCCCAAAATTCTTTACGAACTCGTTCATGCAGGCATTCAGCAAAAGCTTCAGCAAGCCTGTCTGCAAGAATTTTTAGCATGATAGCAGAATAGTCATCATTATTTTTGATATAAATATCAATCCATTTTTCAATTCCAATGCCCGCTGTTACTGCAAAAACACCAATATAGTCGGTTAATTTATTTTCTTTTGGGGCAATGAAATCTGACAAGCATAAGTTTGGAATTTTATTATCTTTTTGTTCCTGATTACGCAGAAAATAAAATGTTCCGTTGGATTTCTTTTTTGATACGTCTTCAAATAAAATCACATCATCTCCTTGAGAGCCGACAGGTATAATTTCAAAGGAACCATTTGCTGTAAGCATCTGTTTAGCGATGATTTCGGTAATCATATTTTGTGCATCATCAAATAATTTTTTAGCTTCGGCACCTTTCACCGGATCATTAAAAATTGCAGGATATTTTCCCATTAGTTTCCAGGCATGAAAGAAAAAGGTCCAGTCGATATATTTTGATATTTCTGATAATGAATAATTTTCAAAATATTTTTTTCCAATAAAAGCCGGTTTGTGAATGATTACATTTTCCCAGTTTGTTTTGAGTTTGTTAGCACGTGCTTGTTCCAGCGAAATATATTTTTCAGTTGTAATGCCTTTTTCGTGTTCTTGTCGAATGTTATTGTATTTAATGATGTTTGCTTCGACGAAGTTTTGTTTGTTGTCTTTTGAAAGTAATGCAGAAACAACACCTACGCTTTTTGATGCATCTTTTACATGAATAACAGGCTGGTTATATGATGGAGAAATTTTTACGGCTGTATGTATTTCTGACGTTGTTGCTCCACCAACTAACAATGGTATAGTTAAGCCTGCTGCCTGCATTTCTGCTGCCACATTAACCATCTCGTCAAGCGAAGGCGTAATAAGTCCGCTCAGCCCAACAATATCCACATGATTGTCTTTTGCGGCCTGAATAATATCATTGACAGGCACCATTACACCTAGATCAATAACTTCATAATTGTTACATGCAAGCACAACTCCCACAATGTTTTTACCAATATCATGTACGTCACCTTTTACGGTTGCAAGAAGAATTTTTCCTGCTGACGATGATTTCGTGTCTTTTTCTGCTTCAATATATGGCAATAAAACAGCTACTGCTTTTTTCATTACACGGGCACTTTTTACCACTTGGGGTAAGAACATTTTTCCAGATCCGAACAAGTCCCCAACTACATTCATCCCATCCATCAGAGGACCTTCGATAACATTTAGTGCTCTAGGAAAAAGTTTACGAGCTTCTTCTACATCCACATCAATAAAGTCAGTGATACCTTTAATTAGCGAATAGCTCAATCGTTTCTGTACCGGCTCATTGCGCCATTCCAGAGTAACCTCGTTCTTTTTGCCGGAAGTTTTTACGTTTTCGGCAAATGCAATTAATCGCTCTGTTGCATCACGTCTGCGATTTAGAACAACGTCTTCAGCTAATTGAAGCAAATCTTTTGGAATGTTATCGTAAATTTCAAGTTGGGTAGGATTTACAATTCCCATATCCATGCCTGCTTTTATAGCATGATAAAGGAAAACTGAATGCATGGCTTCCCGCACTGTGTCGTTGCCGCGGAATGAAAACGAAAGATTGCTTACGCCTCCGCTGATTTTTGCATAGGGCAGATTTTCCTTGATCCATTTTACAGCATTGATATAATTTATTGCATAATTGTTATGCTCGTCCATACCAGTTGCAATGGCTAAAATATTTGGGTCGAAAATGATATCTTCAGGTGGAAATTTCAATTCGTTTACTAGAATTTTGTAGGCTCTTTCGCAGATGGAGATTTTTCTTTCAAAAGTATCGGCCTGACCTTGTTCGTCAAATGCCATGACTACTGTTGCTGCACCATATTTCTTAATTTTGTTTGCTTGTTTTTTGAAATTTTCTTCACCCTCTTTTAAACTGATTGAATTAACAATTCCCTTTCCCTGCAAACATTTTAAGCCAGCCTCAATTACACTCCACTTGGAGGAATCAACCATGATGGGAATTTTTGCAATATCTGGTTCTGATGCAATCAAATGAAGAAATTTCACCATAGCTTTTTCAGCATCAATCATGGCTTCGTCCATGCACACATCAATGATTTGTGCTCCGCCTTCTACCTGTTGTCTTGCTACAGAAAGTGCTTCGTCATATTTTTGTTCTTTGATTAGACGAGCAAATTTTAATGAGCCGGAGACATTGGTGCGTTCACCGATATTCACAAAGTTGCATCCCTTATCAATTGTAGTAGGTTCAAGTCCGCTTAAATGCGTTTTAGGTTCATTTTTAATTAGTTGGCGAGGTGAATATTTTTCTGCAAGTGCGGTCATTAGTCGAATGTGGTCGGGTGTTGTGCCACAGCATCCACCAATAATATTAACAATACCTGATTTCAAAAAATCTTCTATAACCATAGCCATTTCTTCTGCTGTCTCATCATACGCACCAAACTGGTTTGGCAATCCTGCATTGGGATATGCGCTAATATAGCAGTTTGCAATTTTAGAAATTTCTTTAACATGTGTTTCCATTTGTCTAGCTCCTAGAGCACAGTTAAATCCGACACTTAACAGATTCGCATGAGAAACAGAATTGTAAAATGCTTCAACTGTTTGACCGGATAATGTGCGTCCACTTGCATCTGTGATGGTTCCTGATACCATCAATGGAAGACTTTTTCCTGTTTTTTCA
The DNA here is from genome assembly GCA_036171035.1 of Bacteroidales bacterium. GTDB lineage: Bacteria > Bacteroidota > Bacteroidia > Bacteroidales > GWF2-35-48 > GWF2-35-48. Next base: position 4,336 of record JAVHQG010000267.1, on the reverse strand, counting down.
AAATATTCTTGTGCTGCAAAAATGACGGCTTTGCAATTGAGTGTGTCAAAAACAGTTTCAATAAGGAGTAAATCAACACCACCATCAATCAGACCTCTAATTTGTTCTGTATAAGCAATTACTAAATCGTCGAAAGAAACAGCACGAAAACTAGGGTCGTTTACGTCGGGAGACATAGATGCTGTTTTATTTGTAGGACCAATGGAGCCAGCAACAAAGCGAGGCTTATTTTCTGTAGTATAAGCTAAAGCAGCTTTTTTTGCAATTTTTGCACTAGCAATATTTAGTTCATACACAATGCTTTCCATGTGATAATCTGCCATGGAAATAGCAGTGCAATTGAAAGTATTTGTTTCAATAATATCTGCTCCGGCTTCCAAATAATCACGATGAATTTGTTCAATCACATCCGGTCGTGTAAGGCTTAATAAATCATTATTGCCTTTTAGATCGTTCTTAAAATCTTTAAAACGGTTGCCCCTGTAATCAGCTTCTTGTAATTTATAGCGTTGAATCATAGTGCCCATTGCACCATCAATAACAAGTATTTTATGCTTTAACAGCTCGTGGATTGATGTCATTATAAAATTATTTAAACGTACAAAAATAGATATATTTTAGCTGATATATTTTGCTTTTGAACCAAAAAAAAGACGATCCTATTTTACATGATCGTCTTTCTGAAGCTTCAAATTAAGAATTTACTTATTGTTTTATTAGCTTTTTAAATAATATTTCGTCACCTGATTTGATTTTGATTGTATAAATCCCATATGCTAAATCCTTTATGTCTAATGTGTTAATGGTACTTGTATTTGTCATGATTTTTACAATTTGACCTTGTATATTATATATCTCAATTGTGGCATTTGTGTTTGTATTTATTGTGATATAATTTGTTGCGGGATTGGGATAAATACTGCACGTTGATTTTTCAGAAATGTTGTCAATATCTGTAGGATTATAAATAAAAGAAATATCATCAACATAAAAAATATTTCCTGGGACAGGATTTCCAGGATTACCTGCATAAATAACAAAACTCATAGAATCTGGAATCAGACTTGATGTGTAGTTGATAGCTGAAGATGACCGGGTATAATTTGATACAGAACTTGCAATGATGTATCCTTGTCCTATTTGAACATCGTTTTTTGTGAATTGAACTAAAATCAAGTTAAAATTGTTAGGAACAGTCGCAACGGTACCCTTTAGATATCCAACAAGTGAATCAGGTCTGAATGCAAATGGATATTTTGTTGAAGAAAATCCATTTATTAAATTTAACTGGAGTGTACCTAAAATTGTATCTCCGTGTGTGCCAGTTCCAAAAGGTGGCTGAACTGTGGCTGTATCACTGATTAATTTAACAGCAAAACTCCCTGAGTGAGCATCTGTTGTTTTTGTAACGAAAACGGGTAAATGATAAAATGGAAATTGATTTGCATAAGTTCCCCAAGCAGCAGGGTCTTCATCAGTATTTATTGCCGTCCAGTTCTCAAAATCGCCATTAGGAAATGGCTGTGAGGAATGCAGAAAGGTTATACTGTCTATTGTTAATGTGCTGCCAACAATTTGAGGCGGATTCATGCTAGAACTTGTGATGATGGCCACCATGGTGTCAGGTGGAGCTAAAGTGTTGAGGTAGGTAGGAATAGAAAAACGTTTATAAACGGATTGTGTCCCAATAAATTGTTTGACTGATTGCCCAATAAACGCTCCATTTTTTTTAAATGCAACAATAAAATAAGCTGTATCATGCAATTGGACATTGAATTTAACATATCCTGAAATAGAATCGGGTGTTTCCGTGTAGGGTATTCCACCGTTTATAGTTTGATTGCCGGGTGTTCCAATAAGCAGCATTCCTTGAGCAGTACCATTGTTAGAAAGAACGGTTTCTAATTTTACAGCAAACAGATTATGATATGAATCTGACACTTTTGTTACATTATTGATTCCCCACATACTGTTGGAAGTAAGAAATCCATTGGGTTCATTAAATGTTTGATGTGTCCAGTTTTCAAATTCACCATTAGGGATTTGTTGTGCTTTGATATTCAAGCTGATGAATACAGCCAAAAGAATTGAAAAAATAAAGGTTTTCATAAATTTAATGTATTAAGGTTTATTTTATGTAAAAATAAAATTAATTGTTTGAATTTCCGGTTTTCTTTTCTTTCTTTTTTAATTTATGTCTAAATTCAGGGTTTTTAGGGGCTTCTCTTTCAAAATTCTTAAAACGATTTCTGTTAGGATTTCTACTGCTGTTCCCTGATGATTTATCTCTTCTGGATGATCGGTCTCTACTTTCATTATTTGATCTAGAATCTTGGCGATCTGATTTTTCCACATTGTCTCTCCCTTGTGCGAGATCCACAACAATTGGTCTGCCTTCAAACTGAGCACCTTCAAAACTACTTAAAATACTATCTGTCATGCTTGGTTCACACTCAAAAAATGAGAATTTATGCATAATATCAATCCGACCAATTTCAATAGATTTGTTACGTGTTTGATCGTTAATAAAACCAATTAAATTAGCTGGTTTCAGCCCGTCTATAGCACCAACATTGATAAAAAATCTCACAAAATTATCGCCCCTTGTTTTTCTTTTGTCTTCTCTTTGAGAAACATTAGAAACTGATTTATTAAGATCTGGTGCATTCTCATAGTAAGAAAGCAGACGGCTAAATTCAAAACCTACTAATTTTTGAATAAGTTCTTCTTTCGACATCCACTCAAGTTGCTTGTATATTACAGGTAAAAATGGCTCTAATTGTGTAAGGTCAACTTCATTACTTTGAATTTTATTGATGAGGTTAAAAAGCTGTTTCTCGCATACCTCTTTCCCTTCAGGTACAGATTTTCTTTCAATTTTTTTATTAATAAGTCTTTCAATTTCATGAATTTTATTTTGTTCCCGGGAATGGATGATTATAACAGAAATACCAGTTTTCCCGGCTCTGCCTGTTCTTCCACTTCTGTGTGTATAGCTTTCAGTATCATCCGGAAGGTTGTAATTGATTACATGTGTTAGGTCGGTTACATCTAATCCTCTTGCAGCAACATCAGTAGCAACCAACATTTGTAGATTTCGTAATCTGAATTTTTGCATTGCCATGTCGCGTTGGGCTTGTGATAAGTCACCGTGTAGTGAATCAGCATTATATCCATCTTTAATGAGCTTTTCAGCAATATCTTTTGTCTCCTGACGGGTGCGGCAAAAAACAATGGCATATAAATCTGGAAAAACATCTATAATACGTTTGAGTGCAAGATAGCGGTCGTGTGCATTGACCATGTAATAAATATGTTTTACATTGGTAGCTGCTTCATTTCTTTTCCCGATGATAATTTCAAGTGGATCGTGCATGTAATTTGATGCAATTGAGGCTACTTGTTTTGACATAGTAGCAGAAAACATCAATGTCCGTTTGTCTGCCGGCGTTTGCGATAAAATTAAATCTAAATCTTCTTGAAAGCCCATGTTGAGCATTTCGTCAGCTTCGTCTAATACAAGAGTTTGAACGTTTTTGAAGTCAGCACTTTTTCTGTGTAGCACATCAAGGATTCTGCCAGGTGTGGCAACCACAATCTGCGCTCCTCGTTTAAGTTCTGATATTTGTTTATCAATACTTGCTCCACCATAAACAGCAACAATCAGAACATTCTGCATGTATTTGGCAAACGATTCGAAATCGCCTGCAATTTGAATGCAAAGTTCACGTGTAGGACACAAAATTAATACCTGTGGCTTCTTTAGCGCCACATTTAACTGTTGTAATAAAGGTAATCCGAATGCAGCTGTTTTACCGGTTCCGGTCTGTGCCAATGCAATAACATCGCATTTCTCGTTGAGTATAACAGGTACTACTTTTGTTTGTACAGGCATTGGTGTCTCGAAACCTAATTCTTCAACAGCCCTTAAAATTTCAGGGTTTAAGCCTGATTCATTAAAATTTAACATAATTATTTTTTACCGTGCTCTTGAAGTATTTCGTATTTCTTTTGGGAAATTGACGGTGTGATGGATAGTCATCAGTCAGAATTCAATAAACACATATTAGGTTACAAAGGTAGGAATAATTTTACAAATAGTTTATTATGCTATTCAAAATGTTGAATTTCGGCTTGTTTCGACTTATTTCGACAGGCTAAGTAACCGAAGATTAGTAACCGAATGTTGGATGTAAGGTGTTTTGAGTTTGAGCTTTTACTTTTAATATATTGTCAAAGACCTTTGTAAATAAATATTTTCCTTTGTGCTAATTTTTTAATAATTTTACGATTAAATAGTGTCAGCAAGAAAACGCCAATAATTTCGTTACTCTGG
>JAVHQG010000266.1:7817-12206 GCA_036171035.1 Bacteroidales bacterium | reverse complement strand
CCTCATTCTTGACATTTTCTTATCTGACACTGAGTTTTCTTTCAAGAACTAAATAATAAAATTTGAAAAAATCGATAATAAAATATACACTATTAATTTTTGCATTAGTCTGGTCAATCTCAGGAAAGACACAGGATGTGCATTTTTCTCAATTCAATGCAGTACCATTATATTTGAATCCGGCACTTACGGGTTATTTCCCTTGTAATTTAAGATTTGGATTAAATTATCGGAGTCAGTGGACCGGGGTGCTACCATTTAAAACACAAGATGTGTGGGGGGATGGAAAATTAACAAAACATTTTTTTAGAAATGATTGGTTTGGAGTGGGAGGTATGGTCTATGGCGATAATGCAGGAGGTGGATTGATGAAAAACACGAAATTTATGGTTGATGCAGCATATCATAAAGGATTATTGCGAAACAATATGTTCAATACCAGTATTGGTGTAAGTCTGGGTATGGTTAATAGAAGTGTGAATACAGGGAATCTTGTATTTGACAGTCAGTGGAATGGAAGTTCTTTTTCATCAGCAGGAGCAAGTGGAGAAAATTTTGCAAATAATTCCTTTTATTATTTTGACATGAATGCAGGTATTTTATTAGCATTTAAAAAGTCGAAATATGATGTATATTTTGGTGCTAGTTTAAATCATATAAATAAGCCGAATATATCAATTACAAGCGAGAAACAAAATATGGGCATTCGCCCATTGATACATGGCGGAGGAACAATTAACAGAGGGAAAATAAAAATTCAACCGCAGTTTATGTTTTCATCTCAGGATTTGGCAAGAGAGTTTATTTTTGGTGCTAATTTTATTTATAATTTTAGTGGTGTTGATTTGTATTTTGGCATATTTGACAGGTTCAGCGGAGATGCAATACCAACGCTTGGTATAGACTGGAAGGGCTGGGTTTTTATGTTTACATATGATGTGAATTATCAACCCTATCTTACATCTCTTACTGGGTTAAAGGGCGGTTGGGAAATATCTTTGCATAAAACCTTTGGGTGTAATGATAATGGTGGTGGTATAGGTGGCGGAGGCATGGGTGGAAAATCCGGGAAAAGACGCGATAATGCTTGTCCTGCCTACAATTGAAATATATTTTTCGGTGATTGAGTGTAGTCGAAACCACCATATTTAATCATTAAAAACCTCTTTAATTATTTCATAAGATTTTATTTCGTTAAGAGAAATCAGGTGTACCTGATAAAACCGTAAAATTTCAGTAAAAAGTTCGTTCCGAATCGACTTTGAAAATTTTTCTGTGGTACTATTTTCAATAGAATTTATTAAAGTAGTAAAGTGCAATGCAATATCTTTATCCAAAAAATAGGGATGCTCAGGCATTCGTGTAACAAATAATCCTTCCGAGAGATCGAAAAATTCAGTATTTATATCATAGTTATTTACAGGAAAAAATCCTAGAAATTTTGTGAGTTTCATTAAAAAATATAAATGAAAACTTTGCAAACTTTCTGCTGTTAAATCAAGTTCAATAATGTTTTGTACAAGAAAATTAAAAAGTTCATGATTTGGGTCTTCCTCTTTTAAGCTTTTATATAATACTTCAGAAATTAGAAGTGCCATGGAACTTTTGATGATGTTAGAAGGAATTTCCTGCAACGGAAAAATTATGTGAGCTTCATTAATAAACTGTAGTTCTCTTTTGTGGCTATTTGCAACATTCAACTCAAGAATGGTAAGCGGACTAAAAATATTAATTTTTATTTTTCCTTTTTTCCCATGCACTCCTTTGATGATATAAGACTGGCGACCAAATTGTTCTGTATAGATATATGCAATAATACTACTATCGCCATATTTTATATAATGAAGAACAATGCCACGAGTTTTGTGTTGCATAATCAAGGGTTTGAACAGATTTCAAAGATATGAAATACATATAAAATAAGTTTCTGTATTTGCAATTATTTGTTTTACTATGTATGTTTGTAGTAAAATAAATTGTTGTGGAAGATCATAAAATAAAAAGTTTGTTTCACTCATTTGCATCCAAAAAGATATTGATTATAGGAGATGTGATGGTTGATGCCTATATGTGGGGCAAGGTTGAGCGCATTTCACCTGAAGCACCTATACCGGTTGTTTCGGTTACTACAAACGAGTATAGACTCGGTGGAGCAGCCAATGTTGCTTTGAATATTAAAGCATTGGGTGCTACTCCAATTTTATGTTCAGTGATTGGAAAAGATGCCTATGAAAATGTGTTTTATACTTTGCTGGATGCCGAAAATTTATCATCAGTAGGTATATTGAGTTCTGAAAATAGAAAAACAACTGTTAAGACCCGTGTTATCAGCGATGGACAACATTTGTTGCGTGTTGATGAGGAAAATACCTCCAATTTAGATGCAGAAATAGAAAGAAATTTATGTGATAAAGTTTCAGCAATAATAGAAACTGAAAAAATTGATGCAATAATTTTTGAAGACTACGACAAGGGCGTAATTACTTTGGAACTGATTAAAAAAATTGTTGAAATAGCTTCTGAAAATAATATACCCGTTACGGTTGATCCTAAAAAACGAAACTTTAACAATTACCATAATATAAGCTTATTTAAACCCAATTTTAAAGAGCTAACGGAAGGGTTAAAGTTAGATATTGGAAGAAATGATTTTAATGGAATTTTTCAAGCTTGTAAACGTCTGCAAGTTGATAATAACATAAAGTATGTAATGATTACACTTTCAGATTATGGAATAATCATTTGTAATTCTGAAACGTATTTTCACATCCCTGCTGAAATTCGCTCTATTGCAGATGTTTCCGGAGCAGGTGATACTGTAATTAGTGTGGCAACATTGGGCTTGCTTGCTGATTTATCTGTACAAGAAATGGCATCTGTGTCGAATTTAGCCGGTGGATTGGTTTGCGAAAAAGTTGGTGTAACAACGCTGGATTTGGAACAGTTTTTTGAAGAATTGAAGAAATGGAGCAAATAATATTAAAAATGGAAATCACAATTTGTGATTTCAAGATTGTAGTTTATAAAAAATAATAAATGAGCCCATTAATAGCTATATCTAATAAAGAAATTGAAAGTAAAATTTATTTTATTAGAGGTATAAAAGTAATGCTAGATTGTGATTTGGCAGAACTTTATGGTGTAGAAACAAAGCGTTTAAACGAAGTAGTTAAAAGAAATACAGAAAGATTTCCCGATGATTTTATGTTTACATTATCTGAAAAAGAATGGAATAATTTGAAGTCGCAATTTGCGACCTCAAGTTGGGGAGGAAGAAGAAGTTTGCCAAATGTATTTACTGAATATGGTGCATTAATGTTGTCAAGCGTTTTAAATAGTGATAGAGCCATTAAAGTCAATATACAGATTATAAGGGTATTTACCAAAATGAAAGAACTTGTTTTAACGCATAAAGATATTTTATTAAAACTTGAGCAACTAGAACAAAAGGGGATAAAGCATGATGAGCAAATACAATTAATTTTTAAATATCTAAAAAAGCTTTTACAACCACCTGTAAAACCAATGAAAAAAGTATCATTTAAAGATTACGAGGCAGATAAAACAAAGCAGATATAATCTAATAATACAAAAAACAAATAATGGAGTCAACCTTAGTTACAAAGAAAAGATCATTATTGCATTATCTATTGTTACCGTTGCGGGTGATTTATAAAATCCACATTTTTTTAATGTTTGTTCTATCATTGTTACTTTTTTATCCGGTTTTATATTTGTTTTTAAAAGATGCAAAAAGGCTGAAAACAGCGTTTTGGATTATAAAAGTTTACACGCATGTTTTTCACAATTTTGCATTGATCCCTCCACGGGTAAAAGGTGCAGCTAATTTCCCGGCCACAGGTCCTTACTTGGCTTGCTTTAATCATGGTTCATTTATTGATATCACGAACGCATATAATGTAATGCCTAGATATTTTATTTTTGTAGGGAAAAAAGAACTTAAAAAATGGCCTTTGTTTCAAGTATTTTTTTTATCAGAAATGAACATTTTAATTGATAGACAAAGTAAAATTGGTTCATACAGGGCATTGATGAAAATAGCAGAAGAGATTGATAAAGGTAATCCTGTGGCATTATTTCCGGAAGGCACAATGACTAAAAAATCTCCCGAAATGAATGACTTTAAACCAGGAGCTTTTGTGGTTGCAATACAAAAACAAGTCCCTATTGTCCCAGTGACATATGTTACGCATTGGAGAAGAATTGAAAATGGAGGGTTTTGGCATGGTTTTGTGAGTCCCGGATTTTGTGAGGTAATTGTTCATGAACCTGTTTATACTAAAGGTTTAGGGAAAGCCGATGAAGATGCACTTGCTAAAAAAGTTCATGATATTATTTATGCTCCTATTAAAAAACGCTATAAAATAA
>JAVHQG010000266.1:0-7717 GCA_036171035.1 Bacteroidales bacterium | reverse complement strand
TTAGCTTTTCCACGATTGTGGAACACAAACCGAAAGGGTTTTTGGAAAAATTTTAACTTCAATTTTATTCCCCATTTTTTCAGGTTCTCCATCAAAATGAGCAGGTGATTCGGTAAGCCGGGTTACGATAATTTCTTTTCCGGTATATGTTGAGGTATATCTTGATTTGTGCATGTTTTTTAAATAAAGACGGGCAGCCAAAATTGGAGCATTGTACACATTAAATGGTTTCAGAATAGTAATATTTATAAGTCCATCCTGAATATTTGCTTTGGGAGCAATTTGTGCATTGTTACCCCATTGATTTGCATTGGCAAAAGTAATCAGGAAGGCTTTTTCAGTGATTTTTTGCCCATCAATATTTAGTTCATAAATTTCAGCATTATATTTTCTGAATTCGCTAATTATTTTTTTAATATATGTCCAAGGACCTCGTTTGTTGGCATTTGCAAATAATTTTCCAATATGTGCATCAAACCCAACACCCGCAGTGCAATAAAATGGCTTGTCGTTAATGGTACACGTATCAATTAAAATTTCTTTACCGTTTGTAATAATTTCTAGTGCTTTTTCAGTGTTCATGGGTATTTTGAGAAATCTTGCAAATCCATTTCCTGAACCTAAGGGAATGATGCCAAGTGTTGTTTTAGTATTTTTTATACAATTTGCTATTCGGTTAATTGTTCCATCACCACCGGCAGCGACGAGCATTGTGAAATTATTATTTTCAATTTCATCTTTAATAATTGCATGAATATCTTGTTCTGCATTTTCCCAAAAAATGATTTTGTAATCACTTTTATTTTGCATTGCAGCATGGATAAGCTCTGGGAGATTTTTTTTATTTTTTCCTCCAGAGATAGGATTGATTACAAATAGTATTTTTTTTGTGATCATTTTTTATAAAAAAGGCCGCAAATTACTTGCAGCCACTTCTTTTATTTTTTATTGACGATAAATTAAACAGATACAATTTCTGTCCACCCAAATGTGTCTTTAACTTCGCCATTTTGAATGCCTACAAGTTCATGATATAATTTTTGACTTACAAGCCCTGGTTTACAATCTTTACAAAAATAATATGCTTTGTTATTTCCCTCATCCATTATTTCGTTGATAGGTGAAATAACAGCAGCAGTGCCACATGCACCAACTTCTTCAAAGGTAGAAACTTCTTCAAGCGGAACAAGGCGTTTTTCAACTTTCATACCAAGATTTTTAGCTAAATCCATCAAACTCATATTTGTGATTGATGGAAGAACAGATGCGGAAAGTGGTGTGATATATGTATTGTTTTTTATGCCGAAAAAGTTTGCAGCACCAATTTCTTCAATATAGAGTTTTTCTCTTGCATCTAGATACATTGGTGAACTGTATCCTGCATCGTGTGCTTTTACAATACCAGTTAAACTTGAAGCATAGTTTCCACCAACTTTCACATTTCCTGTTCCAAGTGGTGCTGCACGGTCACTTGATCGTTCTACGGATATTTTTACGGGTGTCATTCCACCTTTAAAATAGGGACCAACAGGTGTAACAAATACACAAAATAAATATTCTTTTGCTGGTTTTACGCCTACTTCTGCGCCTGATCCAAAAAGAAACGGTCTGATATATAAAGATGCTCCTGTTCCAAACGGTGGAATATATTTGGCATTCATCTGAACTGCCCTAACAATCATCTCATGAAATAAATCAAGCGGAGGGGCTTCCATTTTTAACGCTTCTGCTGAACGTTGCATACGTTTGGCATTTTCTATCCAACGGAATAATCTCACTTGATTATCAGCTCCCCGATATGCTTTTAATCCTTCAAAGGCCTCTTGCCCATAATGCAATGCTGTAGCTGCCATGTGGATGGAAAGATACTCTGATGTGGAAACCTCTACTTCGCCCCATTTCCCATCTTTAAATTGACAACGAAAGTTATAATCTGTTTTTTGGTATCCAAAAGGTAAATTTCCCCAATCTAAATTTCCCATATTATAAGGGTTTTAAACGTTATTTATAATAATTTTTCAAAGTTATACATTAATAAATGAGAAAAAAAAGAGCTTTTGAAATAATAATCATAAGTTTTTGAACATATTAATGGTCTAATATCCATACATCAATATTTTTTTGCTTTAATTCAGCTTGTTTGGCTGTTGCTACCTCTTTTGAATCAAATGTTCCAATGGTTACAAGATGTCGGTCTTTGTTTGGAGTGATAATAGTTGTTTTATATCCTTTGTTTGTTAGTTGTTGTGCAAATTTTTCAGCATTTGATTTTATACTAAATGAACCTGTAATAAGATAAAATTTTTCTTTTATTGTTGTTGCTGTTCCTGTTTTTTGGGGAATATTTGACTGCTTGATTTTAATTTCAGAACTCGTTTTTATTGCTGTTAGATTTTCAATTTTTATTTTTGGAATGGGGTCATCTCCATAGCAATACAAAAACCCATCTCGACTGGCAATATATATCCTGTTATTATAAACTGTAGGTGTTGCTTCAATTGAGTTTGTGCTTGTTTTAGCAATAAGGTTGAATATTCCTTTTTCGTTAAATTGGAATATATGGATCCCTGTATAACCACAGGTTATTAACTTATTTTCAGCAAATATAGGTGTTGAAATTGAGGGTCCAACATAGTATTTAAAAAGTAGTTTTGGTGTTTGATATTTTGTTATATTGTCAAACCCTGTAACCAATGTTTGATTTTTTAATGCAGTATGTTCAACTACATAAAGAAACCCGTCAATGCCCATGAATGCAGCCATAGCAGGATATGTTCCGTTTTGATTATAGAAATCATTTATGCTTGTTGATCCAATAATTCCGCCTAACCATTCAGCAAATTTTTTATTTTCGGTTGGATAAAACCAGACAACAGCTTTGCTCGGAGGCTTTGAGGGATCTAGTTTTAATGCACCACCACAACCTTCAATATACTGTTTTTCCAATGCAACAATCAGACAACTATCATTGGTTACATTGGGTGATCCGTTTATGTCTGAACCTGTAAAAAAATCCCAATCAATTTGTTTTGTAACCATGTTATAGCCATAAATATGGCCAGACCCAGATGTAATATAAATTCTATTTCCCAATTTTACGGGCGATGATTCTGTAACAAGATCTCCTCCGTGTTTTATTTTATCTTTTGCATTATATAGCGTATGTTCACCATAAATATATGGTTGCAGCATGTTGTCTTTTTGTTTTGCTGCGCTTTTATCAGGATTGAAAATAGTGAAAATTCCATTCTCAAGACCAATATAAGCTGTATCGTTAATTACTAGCGATGAGCCGTCCACATCACGGCTATAGCAATCTGTTTTGGCACTATTTAATTTCCAAAGCTCGCATCCGGTAAGTAGAGAAACAGCTCGATAGCTAGGAATAACCAACTCATTGAAAGACTTGTTGCATCCTTGTCTGCTACCTTGCATTAGCACATATTTTTCTTTGTAATTTGTGGCTTTATGATTGATCCATATTGATCCTGTTGATTTGATTACATCATCAAATTTGTACTTCCAGATTTCTTTTCCCGTAAGTGCATTGATTCTTCTGAGATGGTGGTCGTATGCTCCTTGAATGATGTATGGGATAGAATCTTCTGTAAAAACAAGTGGCTGCCCTGTCCATCCTGCTCCTGCCCATGTGTATGACTTTGTTCCCACACGTGTTACACCATTTCCTAAAAAAAATTTCCAAATTACTTTTAAATTTGATGGTGCTTTATTCCCGTAAAAATTTCTTTTTTCATTTCCGAGAAAAGTACCTAATATGATTTTTATTCTGGATGTATCTTCAGGGATTTCTATTTTTGGCGATTTTTCACATGTGATAATAGTGCTTTTTGAAGTGGTTACCAGGCTGGTTTTTTTTGGTTCGGGTTTGCATGAAAAACAGACATACAGAAAAAGAGAGATTAATATGAGATAGAAATTTTTCATTAATATTTTCATCGCTGCAATTTTAGTATTATTTTGTATATTTTTGTGAGTTTATTTATAATGATATAAAATCTGTCAATGAAAATGACTCATCTGATGTTTTTGATTTTTTGTACATTGATTTATGCTTGTCAAAATTTTGTTCAAGAAAAGCAGCCACAACATTCTGTAACGAAGGCTTGCTCAACAAAAGAACCCACAAAAACGGTAACAATCAATGTAGATACATTAAAGGATGATCTTGTGAGCATTATTTCTGCAATTCGGCCAAAGAAAAGTTATATAAATATTGCAGAAACTGCGTTTTGGGGTAAATACAGAAATATGGTAAACAGCGATTGGGGCGTTGTTAGTAAATATAAAATTAAACCTATAAAACATTGGGTTGATTCAATTAATTTAGCTATTGGAAAAGATACCAATACCCTGTTTTATCCTTTTGCCGGAGCAGATTTTCTTTATGCAAATTCTTTTTTCCCGCATGCTTCAAATTATATTCTTATCGGGCTTGAACCGGTTGGACATTTAAAAAGTCCGGATTCTCTTAAAGAAGCTATCTTACAGAATTATTTGAATAAAGTTGAAAGTTCTCTGTATTTCTCAAACAAAGTTGGATTTTTTAGAACAAATAGCATGAGAACAGAGTTGAATCAGGCAGAATTAGACGGGACAATACATTTGCTTTCTTTTTACATCAAACGTTGTGGATATAGCATTTCCGGGATAGATTATTTTTTATTAGACACATTGGGACGGGTAAAAGAATATAATAAAAAAGAAGCTGGAAAGCCATATGCAGTGAAGATAAGTTTTTGCGACTCCACCCTGAAAACACCACAGTCGTTATATTATTTTTCATATAATTTATCAGATCAATATTTAAAAAAACATAAAGAAATTTTAAAGTTTGTTTCAGGGTTTGGGAAGAAGAACGCTTTTCTGAAAGCCGCATCATATCTTATGCACACGGGTGGGTTTACAATTATGAAGCAATATATTCTTGATAATTGCAGTATAGTTTTGCAGGACGATTCAGGAATACCATTCAGATCTTTTAACGTGGATATGTGGGATGTAAAAATATTTGGAACATATTCAAAAACAATACCTTTATTCAGAAATAAATATCAATCAGATTTAAAAGCAGCAATTAATAAAAGCCCTTACAAAGGAAGAATACCGTTCCGTATAGGATACAACGTTAATCATAATGAGGTGAATCTGATTTATGCTATTAAAAAATAGCCTTTGCAGTAAAAAAATTTACTTTGTATTTGCTACTTTGTAAAACAATATTGTAATGATTTTTATCTTTTATCTTTTATCTTTTGTTTTTTGGTTTTCAGATAATCAGCAAGTGCAGGTAAAATCTCATACATTGAGTACAGATAAATATCTTGCTATTATTAAAGATACTACACTTGTAGTAGAAGGGGTAAGTGTTGAAATATTGCTACCGGATAAAAAATGTGAAGGATATATTTTGATGCTTCCCGGATGGAATTTTACTAGAACAGATTGTTGTGGAAAGTCATCGTTTTGCAAAAAAGCACGCAAAGCAGGATATTGTTTAATTATGCCTGAAATGGGCAAAAGCATATATTCCGGAGGGTTTTTTAAAGAAACGCGCCAAGATTGGAAAAAATATCCCTCAAGATTGTGGATTACCAACTCATTAATACCATATCTGCAACAAAAATATGGATATTTATTATCTGGTGGGAATAATCATATATATGGAATTTCAACAGGTGCCAGGGGTGTAGCCTTATTGGCATTGAATACAAAAAATATTTTTAAATCAGGTGTTGCACTTTCGGGCGATTATGATCAATCAGTAATGCCTAACGATAATTTAATGATTGGATATTATGGCACATTTGAAGCGTTTCCTGATAGGTGGAATGGAGCCGATAATGCGCTGAAGAATGCAGCAAAAATCAGTATTCCAATATATTTGGCACATGGGAAGCAGGATAAAATGGTTCCTTGTTCGCAATCAGAAAAGTTTTTTGCAGAAATGAAAAAACAACATCCTGATGGATATACAGAACTACATATTAACGAAAAAGCTGCTCACAATTATGAATTTTGGGATTCAGAAACCGAAAATGCAATTCTGTTTTTTAAAAACAATCAATAAATTACCACTCTAAATATAGCTGCATTAGAGCTACAATCTACTTTAACCGTATATATTCCTTTTGCAATTGATGAAATATCAAAGGAGTTTTTTTGTTCCGATAAAATCGTTTTGGCATAAACCATTTTTCCTGTAATATTTATTATAGAGATATTTATTGGTTTGTTGATTAGTTCAGGGTTTAAACAACTTATGTTCAATAATTCTGATGCCGGATTTGGAAATAGTATAAGATTAGTTTTTTCAGGAAGGTTTGTTGATGTTACTTTGGTTGTGCTACAGTTTCTTTGATAGGTTATATCTGCGTTTGTTGCGAGTCTGCTAAGAAAAAGTGTTCCCGCTGTTTGATCATTTTTTAAAAGATAATCGAGATAAGGGAAAAGCAAAAAATTTACACTTGTTTGCTCTTGTTCTCTGGTAATGGTTGGTTGTGGACTTGTAGTTCCTTCACCAAAACTACAGTAAAAATCGGAGTTTGCAAAATAGCAGTGTCCTCCACCCGTTATACTAATAAATGTTTTACAAGAAGCTGTGCATGAGTCGTACATGGGTTGCTGATGTTGTGCAGGAGGTGCTACTCCATCATTAGCTCCAGAAAAAATAAGTGATGGAATGGATATTTTTGAAGCAGCAGTGATAGATGAAGGGGTTGTGTTTGCTGCTGCAAATGTAATCATGGTGGTTGGTATCGTATTGTTCTGGCATGCCAGAAAGGATGATCCACCACCCATTGAATGACCCGCTATTGCAGATGTTGCTGTAACTTTTTGATAGAGAAATGAGGAAGATGTCGTTCCTTCAGTTTTTAATTTTGCAAGTAAAAAAGCAAGATCAAGTCCAAAATTACTGTGATTTGGTGTCATGTTCCCTTCTGTACGGGGGAATGCCATGATATATCCATGAGGAACAATGCTATCCCAAAAATTTTGATACGAACTCCATGCCATCATAAAACCATGCCCAAAAATAATAATTGGAAACTGTCCCGCAGCTATTGCTACATTATCTCCTGCTGTGGTTGCAGGATAGTAAAGTTCTGTTTGAATACTTCTGTTGCTCCTTGCTGAATCAATGTATGTTACTTGTCTGTGTCCAATCGGATACTGTGAAAAGCATTGAAAATTAATAATAAATATCAATACTAAAAGGCTGATTAATGATAGTGTTTTCATATATTTTTTATTTTTAACTATTGAGTAAATTATTAAATTATTCAAAAATACAATAAAAATTCAAATAATAAAATATTTTTTCGCATAAATGTATGTGTGAGTATATTAAAAAGTTTATGTAAATTTTAGAAAAAAATGCCGATGTTTTATTAAACATATATCTTTTAAAGCATTGGTATCAAAGCGACTGTGGATATAGAATGTAAAGTTAGCAACCATCTGTAAAAATTCGTGCATGATAAATTTTTAAGTTGATAAATGGTTTGATTTAAAATGTTAATATTAATTATTGGTTGATAAAAAAACAAAAAACACTTGCTCTTTGCCCGACCACGAGCCGATAATGTATAGCCAACTCACAATAGCACTTTCGCTGTTTTATTTTTTAAATGCTTGCAATGAAAGATAAGCATTTAAGAAATTTGGACTTGCGCCACCAACAGCGAAAGAGCTATTT
>JAVHQG010000265.1:0-12219 GCA_036171035.1 Bacteroidales bacterium | reverse complement strand
AATGATGTATTATAAATTTGGCTTTTGTTAAATAGTGTCTGTCCATAATGTCCGAGTTCTTCGTTACTCTCGTTTTTCGAGTCAGTCATTTACATCAGTAAACTCCTGACTTTCAAAACATCGAAAGCCTCATTCTTGACATTTTTTTATCTGACACTGAGTTTTCTTACAAGAACTAAATAAACATTGAGATGATGCTTACTTATGAAAATTTCTAATAAAATCTTCCACTTCAGGCACACCGCCCTGATATATTAAATATCCATTATATGGCTCGCGCGGGGTAATTTCATCATTTATTGGTGTAAGCATTAAACGGCGCACTTCTTCCGGGTCATTTGTCTGCCCAAGCACCCAGCCAAGCTTGATATATGCGGCCTCAGGGAGCATGTTTTCAGCAGGAATAATACCTTTGGCCATTAAATCACGGCCGGTATCATACACAAACATATTGACATATCCCCATAAAGTCTGTAAGGTCATAAAAATGTGAACGCCTTTTTTTACAGCTCTTTCAATTGCAGGATAAATAGGTTTATTTACGTGACCTAGACCTGTGCCGATAATAATAATTCCTTTATAGCCATTGTCAACTAACGAATCTATCACATCAGGTTGCATATTTGTATAATAATAAAGCATTGTAACTTTTTCCTCGAAATAGGGAAAAATATTTACTTTACAATCTTTTCTTCTGTGATTATATATATGTTTTAGTGGCTTAATGCCGTCTTTCCTGCTCACTGTAGCAAGGGGAATATCTCCGATTGTACGGAAAGTGGAGCGATATGAGCTGTGCATTTTTCTCACGCGTGTGCCACGATGTAAAAAGCCATAATCATCGGAAGTTGGACCAAACATGCACACCATAACTTCAGCAATATCAGAATGACCAGCAGTGTATGCGGCATGAATGAGGTTTAGAGCAGCATCAGAGGAAGGTCTGTCAGATGATCTTTGTGAGCCAACAAGCACAATAGGGACAGGAGAATTTTGCACCATGTATGTAAGTGCAGAAGCGGTGTAATGCAATGTATCTGTACCATGTCCGATAATAATTCCATCAACACCATTTTCTATTTCTTTTCCAATTGCAATGGCTAATTTTTTATATTGCTCGGGTCCCATGTTTTCGCTAAACACAGCAAATAATTTTTCTGTAGTGAGATTGCACACATCAGCAAGTTCCGGAACAGCACCATATAATTCTCCGGGAGAAAAAGCAGGAATCACAGCACCTGTACGATAATCAAGACGTGAAGCAATTGTTCCTCCTGTTCCAATTAATTTAACTTTCGGCAAGCCGGGAGTAGTTGGGAACTCTTTTTCAGGAATTTTGTAATTGGCTTTTTTATAACCAACTTCCTTCATGTTTTTGATGGTGGAAATATCTAATCCGATATTATAACCTGTAATAATTTTCAGCACAATATGCTTGTCATCATCATTTTCGGAACGAGGAAGAATGGTTCCACTAAACTCACCACGAGTAGTTTGAATCTCTGCCTGTCCCCAAACACGAACATTAAATTTTGTAAGAGTTTTTAAGGCTGCGCCTTTATATCCCTGAAAAAAATCTTCCGCCATTTTAATTTGCGATTTATGATTTACTATTTACGGTCTATTATTTTGCAAAAAAACTGCTGGATGTTAACAATTAACTTTAAACTCCCTGTTTATTTACATTTTGTGATACTTTTCCTCAACTCTGTAAGGCTAATGTTTCCAAGTGCCTGCTTTCTTAATTGACCCATCACCCAATCAGTTTCAGCATCTGTATTTTTATTTTTCCCAATTTCTTTATATTTTTCTTTCAAAAAGCCTATGGGTGCAAGAATTTGATCTATTGATCTTTTCTTAAATTTCATGATTTCAAGCACAGAATCAAAGTCCATTTTTGGATGTTCATATATAATCGGCAACATCTCTTTTGCAAGGTTCACATTTAGTTTTTCTTTAATTAAATAAGAAAATAATTCATAAATTTTATAATAATTAAAATCTGTTGCTCGTGAAAAATGACCTTCAACAAATTTAAGTTGGTGTCCAAAAAATGTTCCAATAAATTTAGGTGCAATCATAAGATCTTTAATAATTGCTTCAATTTCCGGCACTAGATTTTTCTTCAAAATAAAAGTGAACGTATCTTCAGGGATTTCCCATTTTTTCAGTTGTTGATAACGACTAACTATCTCAATTGGAAGATTTTTGCTTAAACGATCAATCTGTTCATTTTCTAATGGAATAGGAGCAGAATCGGTATCGGGATACATTCTATCCGCACCAGGCAATACTCTTTCAAAAATTGTTGTACCGTTTTCAATACTTTTTCTGGTCTCTTTTGGAACGCCATTAAAAGCCATTAGGCAACGTTCTTCGATGGTTTCCAGAGCAGTTTTCATATCTTCTTCTGGTCCCCATATAACAATTTGTGAGTCGTTTCCTCCGATATGAAGTATTGGTGCAATGACTTTTAGATCGTCTTCATTTATGATTTTCTCAAATTGTTCTGTATGCAACATATTTGGCTTTTCAATACATGCAATCACTTTTAAGCGATCGGATATTTCGTCGGCAAACATTTTTCCGGGCTGTGTAAAGTGGGATAATATGCCTTTAAATTCTGTTAAATTTATTGCGATAAACTTATGTTTTTTTTCTCTGGCAACTTTCAATGGTTCATAGGTAATATCAAAATCGTCAAATTCTAGTTCGGTATGTTTAATTTTCCATTGAGATATATTATCTATCCTTTTATTTAAAAGATCCTTAATATGCAGCAACGCCCACTGCCTATAACATTCAACATGAACCAATTCAGGCATCCACCGTGTATGGGAGACACCCTTAATTTCCACTCTTGTACCCCCTTTACAACTCACGTTTACATCAGCGCGTGTTGAACCAATTCCTGTACGTACTTTTCCTGTACTTCGGTTCAAAAATCTGATATAATCAGCCCCTTCTTTTACCTCATCAGGATTTGAAAATTCAGGATATGTAACCGTTTCAATTAAAGGCATACCTAATCTGTCTGTTTTATAGATTCTCACATGACCTATGTCAGAAATTTCGCGACACGAATCTTCTTCAATGCTAAGCTGTATTAATTTAATATTTTTATTTTTTAATTGTATTTTTCCTTCAACACCAATAATAGCAGTTCTCTGAAATCCTGTAGGGATACTTCCATCAAGATATTGTTTTCTTGTAATATGAACTTCGCCCACAATATTAAATTTGCTCAATAAAGAAATTTCAATAGCTATTCCAAGTGCTTCTTTATTGATTTTAAATGGAGGTGTATCATCTACTTCGTAGGTACAAGCCGTTTCATTTTTAATACGATAAATGATTTCCTTTTTAGTTTTAAATTCCATTAAGGCAGTCCCATCATATTCTCCAAGTTCACTTAATGTTGGGCGCATATGTCGCGTTATTTCAGCATCATAAGCATTGCTTTCATTGAAATGTCCGGCAGGGCAACGGCAAAATAATTTTTTTTCGGTGAACAACTGCTGGTGTACTTCAAGCCCAGACATAAACCCCATGTGGTCATAATCTTTTTGCGAAGCTTTTTGTCGGGATAAATAACCTGTGGCTTTTAGTGTCTCCTGATAATTTTTTTTTGGATCGAATTTTTTCTTCATATAAAATCAATTTTCCTCTTTGTTAAAAACAGAATATTGAATCGAAATTCATAAAGCTCAAATTTATATTTGTTTTAATACAATCCAAAAGAAACAAGGCATAATATAAAACAGCATTTCAAAATGAAATTTACGTAGTTGTAGTGTTTGTAAGCATTTTAAAAGAATTATAATATTAGCAATAAAAATTTATGGAAAAATATTCTTCTCTGCATCTAGCTTTTAAATTTCTCAAATTATTTTAGTATCAACCTTAAATTTTATACAATTATGAAAACTAAATTAGTTATTATCGCAATCGCACTTTCAGCTATAAGCCTGTTATGTGCAATGTTAGAAGCACCTATAAAAGGTAAAGTAATTGACAACTATTCAGGTGATCCTGTAAGCGGAGCAACTATTACCGTTTTAAATAATGGGAAATATGTAGCTGTCGTAAAATCAGGTAATGATGGAAATTTTTCAATTATGTCGGTAAAAGAAGGCACTTATTCAGTTAAAACAGAATGTGCAGGTTATAAACCAGATGTAAAAAACACTATAACGGTAAAAGCTGGAAAATCTACAAATATTAAAATCTCATTGCAGCCAACTGCAACTAAAATTGCAGAAACTGAAGCAAGAAAAAAAGGAGAAAAAAAGGAGAAGAACAAAGCCCAAGAAAGTGCCAGAGTAATGTGTGAACAATCAATGGTTGCCAATGGAAAGGGGTCAGTAAATAAAATTTGTGATGTAGTTGGTTATGCTGCGGCATCTCCAAGTCGTGCAGCCGATAATGACAGTTATTATGAGCCATTCAACACAGAAAGTTACGATAAAATAAATGAAAATACATTTAAGGAGACCATTGGAAATCCATTATCAACATTCTCAATAGATGTGGATAGAGCTTCATATTCTAATGTTCGTAGATTTTTATCACAAAACCAACGACCCTATAAAGATGCTGTAAGAATTGAAGAAATGATCAATTATTTTGATTACAGTTATCCTCAACCTAAAAATGGCGATCCATTTTCATCGACAATGGAAATAGGGAAATGCCCATGGAACAACAAACATGAACTACTTTTGATTGGATTAAAAGGCGAAAATATTTCTGAAGAAAAAATACCAGCATGCAACTTAGTTTTTCTTATTGATGTATCGGGTTCAATGTCCGATCAAAACAAGCTTCCACTTATTAAGCAATCATTCAAATATCTAGTAAATAATTTAAGACCAATTGATAAAATTGCAATGGTTGTGTATGCAGGTGCTGCAGGGGTTGTGCTTGAATCAACACCCGGTAGTGAAAAAGCAAAAATTACTGCATCGTTGGATTTGTTATCTGCAGGCGGTTCAACAGCAGGCGGTGCAGGTATTCAGTTGGCGTATAAAATTGCAAAGCAGAATCATATTGATGGTGGAAACAATCGTGTGATTCTTGCAACAGATGGCGACTTTAATATTGGTGCCAGCAGCGATGGAGAAATGACCCGATTGATTGAAGAAAAAAGGAAAGATGGTATCTTTTTAAGCATCCTTGGATTTGGAATGGGAAACTACAAAGATTCTAAAATGGAAAAAATTGCAGATGCCGGTAATGGAAATTATTTCTACGTAGATAATATTCTTGAGGCTAAAAAAATCTTCGGTAAAGAATTGTGGGGAACCCTTTATACTATTGCAAAAGATGTGAAAATTCAGGTTGAATTTAATCCATCAAAAATTAAAGCATACAGGCTTATTGGCTACGAAAACAGAATGTTAAATAAAGAAGATTTTAATGACGATAAAAAAGATGCAGGCGAGATAGGATGCGGTCATTCGGTTACGGCACTCTATGAAATTGTACGTGCAGGTGTGGAAGAAAATATTTCAAGTGTTGATCCTCTTGAATACAGCAAAAACAGTGTGGTTGACAGTAAGAATTTACTTACTTTAAAATTACGATATAAAAAACCAAATGAAGATGTAAGCAAATTAATTGTACACAAGTTGAAAGATGTTGACTTTGATAATCTTTCCGAAAACCTCACATTCGCCGCTTCGGTTGCAGAATTTGGAATGATGTTGAGAGATTCAGAATTTAAGGCAAACGCTTCGTTTACTCAAGTTCTTGCTCTTGCAAAAGAAGGAAAAGGAAAAGATGCAGATGGTTTCAGAAATGATTTTATTAAGATGGTTGAAACAGCAGAAATGCTTATAAAATAAATTATTTGAATTGGCTGCAAAACTGTGTAATTAAAATAATTTACAGGTAAATTTGTCTCTAAAGAACGGCCCTTCTTAAATGATGAAATGCAGCCGAAAGCCCTACCGGAGAAATCTGGTGGGGTTTTAATTTTAGATTGTTTTGTGAAAATTATTGTTTATAATTTGAAATTAAAAAGTAATTTTACAATATATTATTTTCAGCAATTTTACAGACTCAATTTGCACCTAATATAAATGAAAACTAAGAAAAATATTGTCGAAGTAAGTGAAACGGTTGTTCCTTATATCAGCAATGAAATTCGTGTTTTTTCTTCTTTTGAAGAGGCTGATGAAGCAGACGCAATGGAAAATGCAGCTATTAGCCCGATAGACCATCTGCGATTTACAACTCAACTAATTAAACGAGTGTTTTCTGATGTAATAGGACAAAAAAATGATTTTACGATATATTTTAAATAGTTATGGATATTTTTTTGCCGGAATTTAAACAGATTCTTCTACTACTGAAAAAGCACAATGTCAATTTTATGCTTATTGGTGGTTATGCTGTTATTTATTATGGATATGGACGATTTACCAGAGACCTTGATATTTGGTTGGAACCTGAAAATTTAAACCGAGACAATTTAGTAAATGCATTAAAAGAGTATGGTGTTGGTACAGGCAGTTTAGACAAAATTAAGCAACTTGATTTTTCGCAAGTTCAATTTTTTTATTTTGGAAAAGAACCGAAGCGAATAGACTTTTTAACAAAAATTACTGGTGTTTCTTATATCGAGGCTGCTCCACAAGTTGAATTATTACCATTAGACAACGAACAAATACCTGTGATTCATTTTCATCATTTAATCTTGTCAAAAATTTCAAATAACAGACTACAGGACAAAGCAGATGTGGAGGAACTTCAGAAAATTGCAAAATACAAGAAAAACAATCTGTAATTTTCAGATATTTATGTGATTTAAAAAATCTGAAAAATGGGAAAAAGGATATATACTTTGAACGGGCATTAATTTAACAAATTAAATAATGTATATCATTGATTTTATTGTACATAGTTAAAATATAATATTAATATTACAACCGTTTAAAGTATAATTACCTTACTTCAATTGTTTCGAATCTTTTATCAAACCCCGTTCTTTCAAACTTTTAAAATTTGATCGCAGCCTGATTACCCAGAAAATCCGATCTTCCTGATAAAATTCATCAGTGTCTTGAATCTGCCGTTTAAACGAATTATAGAATCCAAGAAAAACGGATAAAGATTTATTTCCATTTTTTTCTGTGGACTTATAATAAAATGGGAATATACTTTTTTCTGTGCTTTCACCTTTTTTTACATTTGCGTATAGTAGGTGCATTATGCGAAATGAGTGGTCGTTGTTCACATATTTTTCCCAAGTAATAAATTTCCATAAAATACTTCTTGTCTTTTTAACGTCAAAATAATTTTTTGTCACAAACAATTGCCATAGAAAATGAGTTCTGGCAAGGGAATCTGTTTTGATATGATAATAAAATGGAAGAATGGAAAAATATTTTTTTTCCTGCGTATTTTCATACCATACAAGTGGTGCAAACCTAAAATAACGATAATTTGTATCACGTATAAATTGACACAATGGCCAAAGAAAACTAACAGATTTTTTTTGTTTTTTAGTCTCAGATATGTAAAGGAAATAAAACAGGCTAAATTTTGAATCGCCCATTGAATCGGACTTGTTACAGAAAATCGGAATCAATGTTGCAACATGGGAATTTGGTTTCCAAACATTCCAAAATAAAGGTGTAATCATTAAATGCCCTTCGTTATCTGATTTTGACCTGCCATAAGAAAAAATCGGAAATAATGTAAATGAACGGTACAATTCATTTTTGTATTGCCAAATCAAAGGAAATAATACATGTGAGTTACTATTTTTTGTACGCTTTGACCAATAAACCGGGAAAATGCAATTGCTGATGCGAATATCATTGCCAATGGTAACCGATTTATTCCACCAAATTGGGAATAATGTATTAGATATTTTATTGTGGTTTTTGATATGCCAGAAAAGTGGTGTAAACATCAAATGCCGATGAATACTATCTGGGGAGAAACCTAAAGAAAATATCGGGAACAATGTAAATGATGTATAATTTCTATTTTTCAAACTCCAGATTGCAGGGAAAAGTATTTTATTATCAACTTCATTGCTTTTAAATGACCAGTAGAAAGGGAATATAACATTTGTGTAACGGGTATTATCTCCTATCACTTCTTTTTTACTCCACCAAATTGGGAATGCAACATTTAGCCTGTTTTCAAATTCCTGAAAGTGCCAGAAAATAGGTGTAAGCATTGAATGACTACGGAAATTATCAGGCGAATGACCTTGAGAAATTATTGGGAAAATAGTGAACGATTCATATCTGGAATTTTTTAAACTATATATTATTGGGAAAAGTATTTTATTGTTTTGCTCTCTGTCCCTAAAAGCCCAATAGAATGGGAATACTATATCAGATGTAGCTTCATTAGCTCCAATACCTATTTTTTTATGCCACCATAGAGGGAATAAAGTTGTAGTAGATAAATCATTTCTCTTAATTTGCCAGAATAATGGAGTAACTATTAAATGGCTTCGAAGTGAATCGGGAGATTGACCAACAGAAAAAAGCGGTGATATTGTAAACGAACTGTAGTTTTTATCCCTTAATTTCCACACAAGTGGAAAAACAATCTGAATGCTTTTATCCTTGCTTTTTTGCGACCAATAGAGAGGGAAAATAGTGCTTGTAGTTTTCATATCTATCCCAATTCCTTCCCTGAAATTCCAAATCAGAGGGAACAATACATCTGCATATTTATCGTGATTTTTGAAATGCCAGAAGAATGGGGTGACAATCAGATGTTCTCTGTTTTTATCGGGCGAATCGCCAAATGAAACAAATGGAATAAATGAAAATGAATGATAGTTTTTATCTTTAAAATTCCATATAAATGGGAAAAGCATATTGTACTTTTTATCTTTTTCAATTGATGAAAAATACAATGGAAAAATATTATTTATTATTTTTTCATTATTCCCTACTCCCTGTTTTTTATACCACCAAAATGGGAACAACACATTGACTGTTTCATCTTTTTTTCTCACATGCCAAAACAATGGGGTCGCCATAAGATGACTGCTGCTGCTATCTGGAGCATTTCCACGTGAGAAAAACGGAAAAATTGTGAGAGAATTATAAAATCTGTCATTTCTACTCCACACAATCGGGAAATACGTAACCTTATCTTTTTGTTTATCCTCATATGACCAATAAAATGGGAAAAACATATTGGTAATTCTTGTACTATCACCTGTTCCTTGCTTTCTGCTAAACCAAATCGGAAAAAGGACATTATATGTTTCATGATTTTTTTCAACATGCCAAAATAGAGGTGTAATCATTAAATGATTTGAAGAGCTGTCGGGTGCATAACCAGATGAATACAAGGGAAAAAAAGTAAACGAATTGTATTTTTTATCTTTAATGCTCCAAACTAAAGGGAACAAAACATGACTATTTTTTTCATGATCGCCTTTTGCCCAATACAAAGGGAAAAACACATTATAAAACCTGGCATCATTTCCGCTTCCCTGCGATTGGTTCCACCATATCGGGAACAAAGTATTATACGTTTTATCATGATCTTTTACATGCCAAAACAAGGGCGTAATAACCAAATGCTGCCTAGTAGTATCTGCTGTATTTCCATAAGAAAACAATGGAATAAATGTAACTGATTTATAGTTTTTGTCTTGTATATACCAGAACAAGGGAAACAAAACTTTTCTGTTTGAAAAATGATTTTTCTGTGCCCAGTAAATTGGGAAAAAAACTGTGTTTCGTACTTCATTTTCACCAGTTCCATTAATCCGCTGCCACCACAAAGGAAATAACGTATTGTATGTAATATTATGATCTTTTATATGCCAAAAAAGAGGGGTTAAGACTGCATGATTTCTGCTGCTATCTGTTGAAGAACCAATTGAAAAAAGTGGCATAACTGAAAATGATTTATATTTCTCATTTTTCAATTTCCATAATATAGGAAACAATACTTTATTATTTTCAGTTTTATCTTTATATGACCAATAAATTGGAAATACGACATTCCATTTTTTTTCATCTGCGCCGATGCCCTGCCTACTATTAAACAATAATGGGAATAATAGATTTGAAGAACCAGTTTTTGATTTAAAATTCCAGAAAAATGGAGTGATCACGGCATGATTTTGAGTATTGTCATCCGAGTGACCTATTGAAAATAATGGTACAAGTGTAAATGAATTATAAGCATGAGCTTGAATGCTCCATATAAGCGGGAAAAATATATGTTTGTTAATGTCTCTATATTTATGCACCCACCAAATTGGAAAAATTACATTTGAATAATTTTCATCCTGGTTGATTATTGTTTTTTGCTGCCACCATATTGGAAATAGTGTATTCCGGTAACCATCAACTTTTGTTCTATGCCAAAATAGCGGTGTAAGCATGAGCCTATTCCCACTATTATTTTTATTGTGTTTGTAGTAAAATATGGGTAACAATGTTGTAATTTGATCAGATAAATCATTTTTATGAAAAAAAATCGGGAACAGTGCTTGGCTACTAAAATTCTTTTCTCGTGCAGTAAAAAATAGTGGGAAAATATAATTCCTAATTTTCGCATTTTCTCCTTCGCCTGTCTTTTTATGCCACCATAATGGGAACAAAACATTACGTGTTATATTTTGTTTTTTTGTATGCCAAAACAGTGGCGTTATCCCTAAAAATGAAGTCTGGCCATTGCTGTAAGTACCGTGCGTAAATAATGGAAAAAATATTTGAGATGTATTATTATTATTTTTAAACGACCAGTATATAGGGAAAAAAATCAGGTGTGATTTATTTAATTTTTGATTATTTTTATACCAAAGTAAAAATAAAAAATTGTTTTGCACATATAATCCATCTGTAGATCGGGTAAATTCTAACAGATTGATTTCAGGTGCCAGTTCTGCAAATTTGAATGACTTTGTTTGTGTTGATACATCATTTGTATATCTGAAAACTGATGGATAATAAGTAGAAAAAAAGCGATAATCACGTTTTGTGGCAGTACTATCATAAAACCATATCGGAAGTAAATGAGTCTGCTTTGTATGCAGCTTATAGTCTGACTTAAGTCCATATATGGAGAAGATTGCCTGAATATCTTTTTTTTCTTTCGACCGATTTATTTTAAGAATAGGCCATGCATTAATGTTACGCCCGCGTGTAAACCCAAAGTCGAAAGACATATCAGTTGCAGCAGAATCATGTTGAGCAAACACAGTTGCAGAGCTGATTTGTAAATAAATCAGAAATAGAAATAATTTTATAAAACTGATAACCTTCAAAACATCCAAAGAAAAAAGTAAATTTAACAAAAATCATATCAAAAATTGATTCTTCGCAATTTAGGAACATTTAATCTGCTAAAATTCTGTTAAATCAGAATTATTTCAGATTGTTTTTTTACTTTTACAAAAAATGTTAATATAGTGAAAAAAATAGTTCAAATAGTTCCAATTTTTCTGATAATTATTCTTATCGGAAGTTTTGCCCTTCATTCTTGCAAGCACCAAACAGTTGACCCATCAAGTTTGAGAACCGTTTGTTTTGAAAAGGAAGTGCTGCCAATTTTTCAGACGAGTTGCGCAATGACCGGTTGTCATGGAGGAGCCGGCGGTGATGGAAGTGACCAAGAATTATATTTAGGAGATTATAATGGGATTGTTAGTAATGTAACTCCGGGAAATCCCGATCAAAGCAGGCTATATCAAACCATTACTTCCAGATGGGAAAACACCATGCCTCCAAAGCCCTACAATCCACTAAATGAACTACAACGTACGTTAATCTACACCTGGATTAAGCAAGGAGCAACAAAATGTGATACTACAAAAATACCTTAAAAAATGAAAAAAACATTTTTTTTTATTGCTTCTCTCACAATTTTTTTCTGTAGCTGCTATTATGATAAAGAAGAAAAACTTTATCCTAATTTAATCCCAAACACTTGCGACACTGTTAATGTAAATTATCAAAAACATATTAAACCACTGATGGATCAATATTGTGTAACCTGCCATGGAAAAAATGCTTCAGGAGGAGTAAATCTTTCTACCTACGATCTTACAAAATCTTATGCAGCTAAGATTTATGGGACATTGAATCATGATTCAGGGTTTAAACCAATGCCGAAAAATTCAGGCAAATTAGATAATTGTAAAATTATTATGGTGAGAAAGTGGATAGAAACGGGCATGTCGAACTAAATAGTGTCTGTCCATAATGTCCGATTTTTTCGTTA
>JAVHQG010000264.1:0-12262 GCA_036171035.1 Bacteroidales bacterium | reverse complement strand
ACAAAAATATAATTGGAATGTAAACTTTGTGAATTGTGATTTATTGTCCCATATTATTATTAATATGTATGGAATTTTCTTGCTGACACTACATACGTTCCGGAACAGAAATTCCTAACAATGCCATTGCACTTTTGATTACTTCGCCTGCAACATCTGTAAGAATCAGCCTGATGTTTTGAACTTCGGAATTTGTTTCTTTCAGAATGGGAAAGTCGTGGTAAAACTGGTTATACTCTTTTGCAAGCTCATACACATAATTGGCAATCAGAGCGGGACTGTATTCTTTAGCGGCTTGATCGATTACAGCTTCAAATTCGTAAATGAGTTTAATGATTTCTGTTTCTTTTGATGATAATTTTATTTTTGATGGAATTTCTTTCGAATATTGAAGCTTTTGTTCATTTGCTTTTCTCAGAATAGATTTACTTCTTGCATATGTATATTGTATAAAGGGACCTGTATTTCCGTTGAAATCAATAGATTCTTTTGGGTTGAACAGCATATTCTTTTTCGGATCAACTTTCAAAATAAAATATTTTAATGCGCCAAGTGCAATTGTTTTGCATGTTTTTTTAACTTCATCAGGTGTATATCCATCAAGCTTACCAAGTTCTAACGAAATCTCTTTTGCTGTAGATATCATCTCGTCAATTAATTCATCTGCATCGACAACTGTTCCTTCGCGTGATTTCATTTTTCCTTCGGGAAGTTCAACCATGCCGTACGACAAGTGATATAGGTTTTCTGACCAGCTATAACCAAGTTTTTTTAATACTAGAGAAAGAACTTGAAAATGATAGTTTTGCTCGTTTCCAACAACATAAATTTGCTTATTGAAATGATATTCTTTTTGACGTTGAATGGCCGTTCCTAAATCTTGTGTCATATATACCGAAGTGCCATTTGCACGCAGCAAAAGCTTTTCGTCAAGTCCATCTTTTGTTAAATCTGCCCAAATGGATCCATCACTTTTTTTAATAAGCAGATCTTTTGCGAGTCCTTCTGCAACAACAGATTTTCCAAGAGAATAAGTTTCAGATTCAAAATATGTTTTATCAAAGTCGATACCAAGTTTTTTGTATGTTTCATCAAATCCTTTGTAAACCCAATGATTCATCTTTTCCCAGATCGTTCGGACAGATGAATCCCCTGCTTCCCACTTTTCTAACATTTCCTGTGCTTCGATGATTAGTGGAGCCTTCTTTGTTGCCTCTTCTTCACTAGCTCCCTCTGCAACAAGTGTTGCAATCTGTGATTTATATTCCTGATCAAATTTTACATAATAGTTCCCAACAAGTTTGTCTCCTTTAATTTTAGCTTTTTCAGGCGTTTCTTCATTACCCCATTTTTTCCAGGCTAACATTGATTTGCAGATATGTATTCCACGATCATTTACGAGATTTACCTTTACTACTTTTTCCCCGCTGGCTTTCAAAATTTCAGCAACAGACCAACCTAAAATGTTGTTTCTTATGTGTCCCAGATGCAATGGCTTGTTTGTGTTTGGAGAGGAGTATTCGATTAAGGTAACATCTTCTGATGATTCCTTTTTTTTGTACCCATAATGAGGCGACACATATGCACTCTTTAAAATTGATAGCCAATAGTCACCGCTGACTACAATGTTTAGGAATCCTTTAATAATATTGAATCTGTTTATTTCGGTAACATTTTTTACTAAATAGTCGCCAATATCAGATGCAGTTTGATCGGGAGACTTCTTTGATATTTTTAATAAAGGAAATACAACAAGGGTAAAATCGCCTTCAAACTCTTGTTTTGTCTTGGTAATTTGAACTATTTTTTCATCAATATCTTGATTGTAAATAAGCTTTATTGCAGCAGCAACCTCTTGTTTTATAACTGATTCAATCTTCATTATATACATTTAAAATAGATGCAAATATAATATAAGAAACGAACATGCATTCGTAAAAAAAAAACACGGATGAAAATTTCAGGCATGGAGTTACATACGACCAATTAAAAACATATTATTTACGGATAAAAATAATATAATTGATTTGTTACTAACGGATAAACTTAAACGTGATAATTGTTTTTTAATATATTTGTAAATATTTGATATACAAATTGTTGTAATAACATTTGCAATTAATATATTTTATTTGGTGTATTTGTAGTATCTCGTAAAAACTTATTATAAATTTGCACCCATTATTAACCATTAATTTTAAAAAAAATGAAAAAAGTTGTTTTATTTGCTTTAGCATTCGCTTTCGCTTTTGGTGTTGCAATTGCACAGGATCAAAAAACAGAAGTTAAAAAAGACGAAAAGAAAACTGAAAAGAAAGATGTAAAGAAGAAAGATGAAGTTAAAAAAGACGAAAAGAAAACTGAAAAGAAAGATGTAAAGAAAAAAGACGAAAAGAAAGATGTTAAGAAAGAAGAAACAAAAAAAGACGAAAAGAAGAAATAATCTCTTCGGATTTTATAAAATAAAAAAGGAACTCTCGGGTTCCTTTTTTATTTTATAAGTTTTGGGTAAACCTCTCATTTTACAATTTTTGGTTTATTCATTATTTCGGTTTGAATTTGAATGGATTCTTTGTGTACCAGATCAAGTAGCAATTTGATAAATTCAATTGAAAGACCACCTTTTGTTCCAAGATCCATGCGCGTTTTCATGATGTTCTCCCATCTGCGTAGTTGGAAAATAGTTACATTGTTATTACTTTTATACGTACCTATTTCTTTCACAATTTTCATGCGTTGCATAAGTAGTTCCAGCATTTGAAAATCAATAGAATCAATCTGTTCCCTATACTGCTCTAGTCTGTTCATAAAGTCAGCATTATCTGAATCAGGCTTTCTAAACGAAAGTGTGTCAATCAGTTCTTGTAGTTGTGATGGATTGAGCTGTTGTTTTGCATCACTCAAAGCTGATTTAGGACGGATGTGCGTTTCAATCATTAGTCCATCGAAATTCAGATCAAGAGCTTTTTGTGCAATAGAGCCAACTAGCTCTGCTTTTCCTGCAATGTGACTTGCATCACAAAAAATGGGTAGTTGGCTGAATTTACTTTTTAGCTCAATGGCATATTCCCATTTAGGAATATTTCTGAGATGTGTTTTTTCATACGGAAAAAAGCCTCTTAAAATTGCTCCAAGCTTGTTGATTCCACTTTTGTTAAATCGCTCTAAAGCTCCAATCCATAGGTCTAGGTCTGGATTTACAGGGTTTTTTACAAGAACAGGAATATCAACTCCCTTTAATGATTCGGCCAACTCTTGAATTGAAAAAGGATTTGCAGTTGTTCGTGCGCCAATCCATAATATGTCAATATTGTGTTTTAGACATGCTTCTACGTGCTCTGGTTTAGCCACTTCAACGGTTATGAGCAAACCAGTTTCTGATTTAACTTGTTGAAGCCATTTTAGTGCGATGTCTCCCGCTCCTTCAAACGAACCAGGTCGTGTTCTGGGTTTCCACACACCTGTACGAAAAATTTTTATTTTTGCAATTTTTGCAATTTCTTTTGCTGTTGATATGGTTTGCTCTGCTGTCTCTGCACTGCATGGTCCACTAATTATTACAGGGCTTTGCTGAAATTCTCCGGAAATCCAGCTCTCTATTGGCAATAGTTGCAGTGTTGGTTGCATTTCTCTAAAAAATACAAAGTTAATAAAGTTAAATTAATATTCATAACTCATAATTCTTACATATAGCTATATTTGCATTTATAAGAACAAATGAGGAATAATTTTAATTGCGAATAAATTATTTACGGATATGAAAGAAAAATTAACCATTATTTTTATCACTTTTTTTTATTGTATTCCTGTTTGTACAATTTCTCAAAATACTGTCCCGGCTTGTTATTCAAATATTTTTGTAAAAGATAGTAAGCTGTGTTTTATCTATAAAGGGAAACATTTGAAAGTTTTAGAAAATAATTTAAAAGAGACGATGCTTTTTGGTGATGAAAACATAAATCTTACAAATTTGAAAAATGTCCCTTATGGTACAGATCAAGGGCTGCAATTTGATTTCCGGAATAATGATTTAACAGGATTTTTATATTATGGCTTTATTAATTATGAAAATATTAAAGTCCCAAAAGTTATTTATGTGAATCAAAAATCTGAAATTAAAAATGGGAAAGCAAATATTATTATCCGTAACAATCTTGGAGGTGCATATGATATTATAGGCTGGCAGATTAAAGGAAAAGGGCAAATTGGTTACAGGGTAACAGATAATACTGGAAATATTTTATACGATGGGCGAGTTTCATTTAAAGGAACAGGTCCGTTTACTGTTGATAAAACAATCACAGAAGGTCCATTTTTAGCTGAATTGACTCATCACGGCGTAACTTTTTTTTTTGAGACAAATATGGATGTTGTTTGTACGATTGAAATAGATGGACGAAAATTTACTGAAGAAAAACCAAATAAACATCATGAGATTATTGTTGATGGGTTGAATTCCGGAACAGAATATCAATATAAAGTTTTGTGTGGTGAGAATGAACAGATATGCTTCTTGCGAACAGCTCCAAAGCCCGGCAGTAGAAATTCTTTTGTGTTCGGATATGCCAGCGATTCACGTAAAGGTGGTGGGGGTGGCGAAAATGATTTGTGTGGTGTAAATAATTATGTAATACAAAGAATTGCTGCCGCTGCAAATGTTTTAAGTGTTGCATTCATGCAATTTACAGGCGATCTTGTGAATGGCTATCTTACCGATAAGGATAAAATTAATTTGCAATATACAAACTGGAAACATTCTGTTGAACCTTATGCTTCCGGTTTTCCCTTTTATACAGGTATTGGGAATCACGAACTTTTGTTTTTCCCTTTTTCCCTTTCTTCAGAGGCTGCAACACCGATCATGATTGATAAATTCCCTTTTGCATCTGAATCAATGGAGGCTGTTTTTGCTGATAATTTTGCCAACCCAAAGAATGGTCCTGTCAGCGAAGATGGGGCTGTATATGACCCTGATCTGAAAAAAATAGATTTCCCTCCGTATGAGGAAACGGTATATACATACACTTACGATAATGTTGCAATGATTGTTTTAAACTCGGATTATTGGTACACACCACAAATAAGCCAATATCCCGAAACGAGTGGAAATGTGCATGGATACATTATGGATAACCAAATGGAATGGTTGAAACAGACACTTTTTAAATATGAAAATGATATAAATATTGACCATGTTTTTATTACTTTACATACGCCGTTTTTCCCGAATGGTGGTCATTCTCATGATGATATGTGGTATAATGGAAATAATCAACCGCGTGCAATTGTTGCCGGAAAACCTTTGCCGAAAGGGATTATTGAGCGTAGAGATGAATTGCTTGACTTGATCGTGAATAAAAGTACAAAAACGATTGCAATTTTAGCAGGAGATGAGCATAATTACAGTCGTACAAATATTGCCGTTGATATGCAGCTATATCCTGAAAATTATCAACCGGAAAAATTAGCATTGAAACGAAATATCTGGCAAATCACAAATGGCGCTGCAGGTGCTCCATATTATGCACAGGAGCAGCTACCATGGTCTGATCATGTAATGTATTTTACTCCGCAATATGCCGTTGTGTTTTTTTATGTTGAAGGGAAAAAAGTACGCATAGAGGTAATGAATCCTGTAACAATGGAAATGCTTGATGAAGCGATTTTGAGGGAATAAAAAATTATATTCGTTTGCCCTGATGCTTAATACAAATTTATATTCGAATTAATGACTTTTACTATAATAGATATTTTATTAAATGCAGTTCTTGCAATCATCATGCTGGGTGTAGGATTGTCGTTGACGGTTCAAGATTTCAAAAACATTCTTTTATTTCCAAAAGCTATTATTACCGGACTCACTTTTCAGCTTTTTGGCCTTCCGCTGATTGCTTTTTTGATTGCTCATTTGGCTGGTTTGCCCCCTGAACAGCAAGTGGGGATTGTGCTTGTTTCCACTTGTGCCAGCGGTGCTTCGTCTAATCTAATTACGCATCTTGTAAAAGGCAATGTGGCACTTGCCATTTCAATGACCACGCTGAATAGCATACTTACACTTTTTTCTGTTCCGTTTATTGTGAATCTGGCATTGTTGTTTTTTCTCGGAAGTGGTTCTAGCATTCAGTTGCCTTATGTTGAAACAATTATTCAGATATTTATGGTAACTATTTTCCCCGCATCGTTGGGAGTCATCATTCGTAAATGGAAATCATCTTTTGCTGGCAGGCTCGACAAGCCTTTGAGGATAATTTTACCTATTTTACTTGCGACAGTTTTTTCTATTAAAATTTTCGCAGGTAAGAGCCAAGGCGGTTCAGGAATTAGTACACAAGAGATTTTAACAATTTTTCCATATGTTCTTGCATTAAATATTCTAGCAATGCTTGCAGGATTTTTATTTGCAAAACTTGTAAAACTTAATTTTAAAGACCAGTTTACAATTTCGATTGAAGTTGGTTTGCATAATACAGCTTTGGCACTGCTGGTCGCCGGAACAATTCTGAAAAATCATGAAATGGAAAAGCCGGCAATTGTATATGCGATGTTTACGTTTTTTTCTGCTCTGCTTTTTATTTTAGCGATAAAAAGGAAAAATATTTTTAAATAACAAACTATGAGGGAATTTGTGCAGAGATATAAGAATGAGATTACCTTAATTTTTATTTTATTCCTTGCAGCAATCTTACGTTTCTATAATTTCTCTGAACTTTCTTTTAGTAATGATGAACTAAGTGCGCTGAATCGTACAAAATTTGATGATTTTTCAGAGCTTATCAAGGGTGGTGTTGAAACAGATGCACATCCAGCCGGAGTTGAAGTGTTCCTGTATTTTTGGAAAAGTATTTTTGGAAATTCAGTTGCGTCAATTCGCTTTCCATTTGTATTTGCAGGCATTTTATCTATTTTATTTTTATACCTTCTTACAGCAAAATGGGTAAATAAAACGTCAGCATTATTTGCAGCGTCATCATTATGTTTTTTGCAATATACAATTTTATATAGTCAATTGGCAAGACCGTATAGCCTGGGTTTGCTGTTTTGTTTGGCAACAGCTTATTTTTGGACAAAATTACTTTTTGATTCTGAAAAATCAAATATTCGCCGGTCAATTGGATTTATTGTTTGTGCCAGCCTTGCAACATATACACATTATTTTAGTTTTTTAACTGTTACAATTATTGGGGTTACAGGTTTGTTTTTTATGAAAAAACATACATGGAAATGTTATGTGATATCCGGTGTTTCTGTGTTCTTATTGTTTATCCCACATTTGAGTATTTCGTTTCAACAATTTAGTTACAATCTTGGCTGGCTTGGGAAACCTGAAAAAGGTTGGATATGGGACTATATAGGCTATTGCTTTAATAATTCAAATTTTCTCTTGCTCATTTTTGCAGTAATAATTTTTGCTTCATTAATTGTAAACAGGAAAAATTTATTGCTTACAAAATTTCAATTTTTTTCATTATTATTTTTTCTACTACCTTTTTTTATTGGTTATTTTTATTCTATTTTTAGATCTCCTGTTTTACAATATTCTGTTTTGATTTTTTCATTTCCTTTTTTCTTGATTCTCTTATTTTCATTTATTCCGAAAGACCCAAAACCCTACATATATGGTGTACTTTTGCTTTTTAATTTATCTGGTATTGCTAGCACGGTTGTTGAAAAAAAATATTATAACACACAGCATTTTGCTGAATTTAAAGGTATTGCTGAATATTTTAAAAAGTGGAATAAGCAATATGGAAGTCATAATATAACAAAAGCAATCAATCTGAATGCTCCATATTATATTCATTACTATCTCGATAGAATGGGCGATAGTTCCAAATTTATTACTTATAAAATTGCAGAAGGAAAAGATTTGGAAAAATTAATTTCTGCGGTGTCCTCATGTGAAACTCCATATTTTGCATTTGCAACATCCAACGCATATTATTTGCCGGAAAGCAAATTTATTATTATGGAAAAATATCCTTGTATTGTAGAAGAGAAACAATATTTTTCAAATTCATTTGTTACACTGATGAGTAAGGGTTCAGCGAGTAAAAAATCAATTGTGTTTGAATCAATAAATAATTTTGAATGGAAAGAAAAATTCTGGGATACAGACCCGGCTACGATTGATTCTGTCAATGTTTTTTCAGGAAAGTATAGTTGCAAGCTAGATGAAAAAAAAGTATATAGTTCTTGTTTGCGTTTGTCTTATTCTGATTTTCCGATTAAAGATAGTTGTTGGGCTTGTGTTTCTGCACAGGTTCAGCTTTGTGAAGGAGCAACTGCAGAGCTGGTTTTATCAGTTGAAAAATCAGGACGTGAACTGGAATGGTATAGTACACGAATTCAAGATTTTAAAACATCTGAAGACAAGTGGGGAAAAGTGTTTCTCGCACACATTCTCGGATCAGATTTGCGCACCAATGATATCATTAAAGCATATGTGTGGAATACAGGCAAGCAAAAGGTGTATGTTGATGATTTAAAATTTGTTGTTTATCATTTGCGTTAGTTTCAACAAAGTTAAGCCAGAAGCTTGATACTGACAAATATAATTGGTTCATAAGATTTGTTTTATGTAACGAAAGTTATACAAAAATTATTGTACGTTTGCATTCCGTAAAAATGAATACAAATATATCTATATTGCAGAATCCGAGTTCGGTATTTTCAGTGATGTCAAAGATTGCTATAGAAAGTAATGCAATTGACATGTCCACAGGATTTCCTTTTTTTGATTGCGCTCCTGAGATATTAAATATAATTTCAACATATTTAAAAAAAGGATACAGTCAATATACTCCATCTGAAGGAATTTTTCCTCTAAGAGAGATTATTACTAAAAGAATTAATGATGCGTTTAAGATTCAGTATAATCCTGAAAGTGAAATTATAGTGTCTGCCGGATTTACAGAAGCTTTGTTTGCTTCCATTGCTTCCATTGTTAAAGAAGACGATGAAGTTGTGATTTTTGAACCTGCTTATAGCCATTATACCCCTCTGATTGCTATGCACGGGGGGAGACCGGTATATATTAGCTTGAAAGAACCTGATTTCAAAATAGATTGGAAAGAAGTTGAAAAGAGTGTTCATACTCGCACGCGTATGATTATCATTAACAATCCTTCAAATCCTACCGGTGCTGTATTTTCTGCTGATGATTTGGAAAAACTACAAAAAATCACATCAAAATCTAAAATTGTTGTACTTGCCGATGAAACCATGAGACATATGGTTTCCCCTGAAACACAGACGACCAGCATTCTTCAATTTCCTGAATTGGCGCAGCGCAGTATTGTGATTTCATCATTTGGTGAAATAAATTCAATGATCGGTTGGGAATTGGGTTATATTTTGGCAAATAAAAGTCTTATGGCTGATGTTCAAAAAACGCATCAGTTTATTGTTACTTCAGTAAATACTCCTACTCAATTTGCCATAAATGATTATTTCAGAAACCATGAAATTGCAGACCTTAAAGAATTTTATCAAAATAAGAAACAAATATTTTTAAATAGTCTGAAAAATTCAAAATTTATTCCTCTTCTTTCGCAAGGCTCTTTCTTTCAGCTTTTAGACTATTCGCAGATTTCGAAAGAAAAAGATATTGATATGGCAATTCGCATAACAAAAGAATTTGGCGTTTCCTGTATTCCTTTGTCACCTTTTTATCATGAGACTGTAAATCTGAAATTGCTTCGTTTTTGCTTTGCTCGTCCTGACCAGCTCCTTGTGAAAGCAGGCGAGTCTCTCTCTAAAATGTAAATTGTTTCCGGTTTATTATAAATTTCGTTAGTTAAAACTATGTACTTTTAGTACAAGACTTTCAGTTTCTAAAAATTTCTATTTTGTCGTCATTGCGAGGTACGAAGCAATCTCTGTTATTAGATTGCTTCAGTCGTTCCTCCATCGCAATGACGTTGTGCGTTTAAGAATTTCATTCTAAAAAAACCTATGGACTAGTGGTTCAGTTTACTTTTGTTTCTTGTGATGTAATGGCTGTTGCGGTATTATCAATGCAAATAAAACATAAAAAAACATGATAAAAGTGATTCCGGGTTGTGATTCAAACGTGTCTTCATTCAACATGGAGAGCAGCACCGTGAGAATAAAGAAATTAAAAATAAAGTAATGAGTTGCTTTTGAGATAAATGCCGGAGCTATCAATAAGTACATTAAAAGGAGAAATCCCGGCAATCCAAAAGTAAGGAATAAAGTAAGGTATTGGTTATGTGCTCTGAGCCTGCATTCTGGTGATAATGCTGATTTCTGTAAAGCATATTGTTGAGCAAATTCCACATCAAGATCGCCTGTCCCAACACCAATCCAAAAATTGTTGCCAATAATTGCAGAGGCTGTTTTCAAATATTCTAATCGTTGTGTAAGTGAGTGTCCACTTGGGTTACCGCCTTTAAGGTAGCAATCAATCTGCCAGATAAACTGATATATTTTAGTAGAAAACCCTCCTCCAAAATACTTATAGTTCGATATACTTTTTTCGATTTTTTTTATATCTTCATTTGTTAGATGAGCCATTCCATCAGCATCTTTACGCAGTCCTTTTGAAGTTAAATAGCGGATGAGTGTGAATTTTATTTGTTGCCCGTTTTGATCTGTCCCTTCATAGCTTATCGTGCTGCGTTTGTTCCATTCTCTTTTAAGTTCTGTGGGACAATTATACATTGAAATATAATTGCCATTTTCAAGGTATTTTATATTTGGATTGTGCTCATAAAGATTACCTTCTTTTGTGTAAATATCGATTGTTGAAACATCAATGGCAGCAGTATTAAAGAACTTTTTATGGATGGAGTAAATATAGGATATCCCAATAATAAAAAATATTGCAAGCAAGACAAATAGTGCAATGCGTTTGATTTTTTGTAGATTTTTTATTCCATATAAAAACACAAGAATTGCTGCAATAATAAAAAATATTACGATTCCTGTAAATGATTCAAGAATAAATAAAAATACTACGAACCAGATGAGCAGGGGAATACAGATTTTTTTCTCGATAGAAGATATTTGAAATATTGTGTCTGTACGTAAAAAATATATCAGGATAATGATGGCAACATTAATAAGCAATGAAAAGCGGATGTGCGAAATAAATATTGATATGTCGCGGATGTCTTTCACTTCATGATGTGTGAAGCCAAGATATACTGCCATAGAAATCATTGTGCCTGTAAAAACAGCGATAAGAAATGAAATTAGTATGGTTTTTATTTGCTTGTTTGTGAGGCGGGGCAACGTACCTGCAAATACGGGTAAAAGAAGCATAGGTAGTTTTATTCTCAAATCATGAATCCCAAATTGAAGATTGTCACTCCAAAGCAGACCTATTGCATGAATCAACCATGCTGCAACAAAAAACAGTACAACTTTATTTGATTTTGCCAGTGTCCATTTTCGCTTGAAGTTCCCATCTAGCAACCAATATGATGCAATTAAAAATTGCGACACACTCATAAGCCATTCCGACAAGGGTAGTGCAAAGGCAATAAGAATTAATCCCCAAAAATAGAGTGGGAGAGTTGTATAAAGCTTTGCAGCGAACTTGAAGTGTTTCAATCTGTGTGTTTTGTGTGCAAAAATACAAAAGTATTTCGATAATTGCTGCCGGCTTTTAAATGTATGGTGTTGAAGTTTTACTCTAATTTAGAAAACCACCTTCTTTGAAAGTGGTTAATGTAATTATTGCTTTGCATTAATATATTTATATGGCATTGTTATTCAGATTGCTTCAGGCGAAAAGCCTTCGCAATGACGTTGAAATTGTTCGTCATTGCGAGTTTCCACCTTTAGCGAAAAAAGGAAAAAATATGATTGACGTCTTTAGGACATATTGTATTAATTCTGATGTTTCACAAAATGTTTGTTTGACACGAATTAACACGAATTGAGAATATTAGGGCTAATCTTCAGCAATGCAATATTTACAGAGGCTTCTATCCTATTTTATATTGCACAAATTAAACTACCTACGGTAGTTTTTAGTGAAAATTAGTGAAATTAGTGTCAGCTTTTTTATTTTTGCGTAACGTGAGTTAATTGTAATATTTTGTATTTTCAACATGCTTGTAATTATGGATTTACGATGGACGTCATTGTAAACGAAGTGAAGCAATCTCTATACTTAATTAACAATGCCATGTATTTTAACTTCCTGAAATCAGATTGAGCTTACTTACTTTTTAATTCTGGTACTCGTTTGTGGTCACCGAGCTTATCGAGGTGCAAACGAGTACCAGTTTGA
>JAVHQG010000263.1:0-12264 GCA_036171035.1 Bacteroidales bacterium | reverse complement strand
TTATTGTAACACAACATCAAGTTCATGCACCGGGGATAGATATTGAATTTATATCCACCCGTATTGAAAAAATAAAATCAAAGTTTTTGAGCACAGTAGAAATAAAAAATATAGTAATTGGAGAAAATTATTATAAGCATATGCTTGCTCACTGGTGTGCCAAAGAAGTGTTGGTGAAAATATGTGGGCATAGAGGACTTGATTTTATTAATAAGTTAAAAATACACCCCTTTACGTACTCTAATGAGGGATTTTTTTATGGAGAAATACTAGAGTACACTTATGAAGGCAAGTTCAAGCTAAATTATTTTGAATATGATGGTTATCTGATTGTAT
Organism: Bacteroidales bacterium; assembly: GCA_036171035.1. GTDB lineage: Bacteria > Bacteroidota > Bacteroidia > Bacteroidales > GWF2-35-48 > GWF2-35-48. The sequence goes on along the minus strand of JAVHQG010000263.1, from coordinate 11,928 downwards.
GGAGTAAATAAAAAAATTTGTTGAATAAAAATTATTCTTTACTTTTGCAATCCCATTTGCCCGGGTGGTGAAATTGGTAGACACACCAGCTTGAGGGGCTGGCTCCCGCAAGGGTGTGCAAGTTCGAGTCTTGTCCCGGGCACAAAAGCGAAAAAACAATTCATTCTGTTTTTTCGCTTTTGTTTTTTTATCGAGCTTATTTTTTAATAATCTTTAATTGGATTATCCGTTTTTTTAATTATATTGCACAAAAACTAAAAGCATAGAAATGTTAAAAAAAGTTAAATATATAATTGAATACACTTTAAAAACATCGCCTAAAGTACTTTTTGAACGAATTAGTACACCCAGTGGCTTATCAGAATGGTTTGCTGACGATGTGGATATTAAAAATGATGTTTTTACCTTTATTTGGCAAGGTTCATCACAACAAGCAGAGTTACTTACTATAAAACCTGAAAAATACGTGAAGTTTCGCTGGCTCGATGATACTGAAAAAAACTATTTTGAGTTTAAAATAGAAGTTTTGGACGTTACTGGTGGAGTATCTCTTTATATTACAGACTTTGCTGAAGAAGCAGAAATAGTTGAGGCTAAAGAGCTGTGGAATTCGTCTATTATGGAACTAAAACATGCGCTTGGGATTCTTTAATAAAAATTTAAAAGATCAATGAAGCTGATTGTTGTTTTCTTTTTGATCTATTGTTTCTCGGTGCATGCTCAAATGCACAAAAAGGTCAACATTTTTCAACCGCAGCCTGTACTTGCTGATGCCGGTGCGAATTTGCAAATACTGCAAGGCGAAAGTACTCTTATAGGTGGTTATCCGGCAGCAAAACAAGGAACCCCAAATTATTCCTTTATTTGGCAACCTTCATTACATCTGAATAATCCTACCATTGCAAATCCTACAGCTTTTCCCACAAATACCACAACTTTTCGACTTTTTGTTACTGATAGCAAAGGCTGTACAGATATTGACTCTATTACCATAACTGTTGGCGCATCTGGTGTTGAAGAAATGAACATTAATAATCTGAATATTTCGTATAATCCACTAATGAAAACGATTTCTATTGTTTCCTTATACACAACAGATTTAAAAAATGTAGGTATTTCCATTTTTGATATGCTTGGAAAAGAAAAATATTCAGAATTTCTCAATAACACTGGTCAGATTAGTTGTGCGGGATATAGTATCGGTATTTATTTAGTTAGGATAAAAATGATGAACCATTCCTTTGTGAAAAAAATAGCTATCAATTAGTAATAAAAAGTTTTAAGTTTTAAGAAAGGTATCTGTTTACTTTATGTACATAGCCATTGCAAGAAAAATATGAAAATTGCTCGAATCATTTTTAAAATATTTCTTTTAACCTGCACGATAAATTCATTTTCCCAGTCTGCTGCTTGCGATTCTGTGATGATAGGTATTAGTGGTTATAATTCAGGAAATGTACAGTGGCAAGATTCGCCTGATGGAATAAGCTGGACAAATATAGCGGGCGCTGTTTCCGAAAACATATATGCTGCTCAGGAAAAATATTATAGAGTACTTGTAACTGAGGGCACTTGTAGTCCATATATTTCCGATACACTGCATTATCAGAAGCCACAACCATTTTCTCAAAACGAGTTAGATAGTATTTATTTTAAAGATGCTAATACGGCATTCCGAATCCTTCAGATATATACACAACCAGATTCAATTATTCTTCGCACACCTTCTATTGAAATGTCATTGTGTGATACGGCAAGTTTGCGCTATTTGATGAATAGAATGATGAAAACAGTCAAGGGAGTAGGAGTGGGCGTTGCGGCACCACAAGTGGGATTTAACAGGCGTGCAGCATGTGTACAACGCTATGATAAATTGCCAGCCAATAATCCGCCTTTTGAGTTTTATATTAATCCAAGAATAACAGCTTATTCTGATACAGTTGTGCTAAGTTCAGATGGCTGTTTGTCTGTCCCTACCGGGGGTATCTATCCTCATGTTGTGAGCGCAACTTACAGAGCTATTTGGGTTGTTGTTGAATATTATTTATTAGATGGTACATACAAACAAGAAAAAATTACCGACCAATATACTGCACATATTTTCCAGCATGAACTCGATCATCTTGACGGTATAATGTATTTCGACAGGGCAGGGCAAAAAAACATGAAACATAAAATCATACAATCAAAGGCTTTTAGACCATCTACTACGAACAGGGAATAGGCACTTCTACAAAATATTGTATTGTTCGTAAAAAATGAGGATGTCTGCTTGTAATCTAGGTTACTCAAAACAATATGAACATAGTTCAAAATAAAGGTATAAAGCCACAAATTGAAGCTTTTCTTTGATGAGGAATAACTATTTTTTGATATGGAATAACTATTCTTATAGAAGAAAATAACTTTTCTTTGGTGCGAAATAGCTTTTTTTGGTCAAGTGGTATCAATCCAAAAGAAGCATGTTATTTTGAGTGTAGGGGAATCATCCGCAAAAAAATTTGAGATATTTAGGGAGGTTCGTAAGACATAAAAATTTCTTGTAGCCTTGATAAAAGCAAACCAGAAAACATTGATAGTGAATTTTTGTTGGAATCAATTTATTATTCATATTTTTTTTTTGAAAATCGTTTTATATTACTAAAGTGAATATTTACAACAATGGAAATACCAAATCAATTATCGGTCATAGTTGTAACCAAGTAATTGAACAGCATTACCTACGTAATAAAAAAGTATCAGAAGATTTTGTTTAGAGCTATTTTAATATTTTGATTTTCTGCTGCATCAACCGATTGTAAGCATAAAAAAAGCCCGACTAATTATCGAGCTTTTTATTTAACATCTCAACTTTCAGATGTTTTAGCGGAGAGGGGGGGATTCGAACCCCCGGTACCCCTTACGAAGTACGACAGTTTAGCAAACTGTTGGTTTCAGCCACTCACCCACCTATCCTGAAAAGATTTGCGAATATATACTTTTTATTTTTTCTGTCAAAACATATTTTTTATCATACTTTTAACTTTTTCACAATATTTTAACATTTAATATGCTATAAAGCATTAATTTTGTCTTTCAATTCTATGTTTATGTATAATTTAAATTAAAAGTCAATGAAAAAAAAATTACTATTTCTCGCTTCACTTTTCCTTGCTATGTGCTTTTCAGTAAATTTATTTGCTCAAACTTCAGGCACTTTAACTTTTTCTTTTACACCGATAGCTCACACAAGTTATTCTGGCACTAAAAGTGTTTTAGCCGTTTGGATTCAAAACAGTACAGGAACATTTGTTAAAACAAAAATTAGAAATGTTGGGAGTGGGACGAAAGATCATCTTCCTACTTGGGCTGTTAATGCTGGTGGAACCGCTTCAAATGCTACTACAACATCATGCAATACAACTGATGCTACAACTGGTGCTACTTTAACCTCATTTGCAGCAAAATCGATAATATGGGATGGTAAAAATGTAAATGGAGCAACTAATGGAACTGTAGTTGCTGATGGTACATATAAAGTAACTATTGAAGAAACATGGAATCACGGGGCATCTGGTACTGCGGTTAGAAGTTTTACGTTTATTAAAGGGACAAGTGCCGATATTCAGACACCGACAAGTGACGCAAATTTTACAAACATTTCGCTTAACTGGACACCTACACCAAATGCTGTAGAATCAGTTGACGGAAATTCCGAAGTCAGTATTTTTCCAAACCCAACGAATGGCATTTTTAATGTGACTTTTAAACAAGCTACCAATATTACTATCGAAAATGCTTTAGGTGCCGTTGTTTATGAAGAAAAAATAGATCCATCATGCAATGCGAAAAATATTAACCTCTCAAATTTTGCAGAAGGTATTTATTTTATCAATATTATGAATGGCGAAAAATCCTCAAAGCATAAAATACTTTTAAATAAATAACTCGATTACTAACATGCTAGTAAAAGCATCCCAAAAGGATGCTTTTTTTATTTCACAAAAGCCCAAATGTTACAAAACATTTTATTGTAAAGTCCTTTTAAATATTATTGTAATCGAAATTAATCCAATTCTTACTATTGAGCTAGGATTAAAAAACATTTAATACTTATTTAACACTTTATGCTATGAGAAAAAAATTAATACTATTTGCAATTTTTGTATTTTCATGTTTGTTGGTAGTGCATTCCCAAACGGCAGGAACAATGACTTTTGTTGTAACAACAAGTTCAAGCAGTGGATACTCTCCAAAACATGGTATTATTGTTTGGCTCGAAAATAGTTCCGGCACATTTGTTAAAACTAAACTTAAAAGAAGTGCTAATGGTAATCTTGACCATTTTGCAACATGGACAGCAAAATCAGGTTCAAATGTTGTGGATGCAACAACAGGAGCTACATTAACAACACATGGAACACTCACGGTTACTTGGGATGGAACAAATGTTTCGGGAGTTGTTGTACCCGATGGAATATATAAAATATGGGTTGAATATGCTTGGGCATCTAATATGACTACAGGGAAAATGGTTACATCTTTTTCGTTCACTAAAGGAGCGAGTGCAGACCATCAGACTCCTGCAAACTATACTTCCGGTACTACAGGTAATTTAACAAATATGACAATTGATTGGACTCCTACACCAAATGCAGTAGAATCAGTTTACGAAAATTCTGAAGTCAGTATTTTTCCAAACCCAATGAATGGCATTTTTAATGTAACATTTAAACAAGCTACCAATATTACTATCGAAAATGCTTTAGGTGCCGTTGTTTATGAAGAAAAAATAGATCCATCATGCAATGCGAAAAATATTAACCTCTCAAATTTTGCAGAAGGTATTTATTTCATAAATGTTATTAATGGCGAAAAATCCTCAAAACATAAAATCATTTTAAATAAATAGATTTATTTTCTATAATCGTAAAAAGCATCCCAAAAGGATGCTTTTTTTTATTTAAAATTATTCGGCATCAGAGACGATTGTCTCTAGTCCAGGGGTCTCAAAAACCTGATAATTTCCTTTGTCGTCAGAATATATCAGATAAGCAAATAATTCCTTGTGCGCCTGTAAAAACTTTTTTGCTTTTTCAAGACCCATAACCAAAATACCTGTAGCATTCGCATCAGAAGAAATGCAATCTTTTGCAAAAACTGAAGCACTTAATAAATTGTTCTTCGTAGGATATCCTGTTTTGGGATCAATATGGTGTGCATATCGTTTACCGTCTTCAATAAAAAATTTTCTATAATTTCCAGATGTTGCAATTGCTATATTTTCGAGTTTTGCTATTGCTTTTAGCGGGTTTTCAGATTCTTTGTTGTCAATTGGTTTCTCAATACCAACTCTCCAATTGTCTCCATTTGATTTTTTCCCTTTTGCATAGACTTCTCCTCCAATTTCAACAATATATGACAAGACACCTTTTGAATTTAAAAAATCTGAAACAACATCAACAGAGTAGCCTTGAGCAAAAGCATTGAAATCGAGAGATACCCGTGGGTCTTTTTTTATTACGGTGTTCCCTTTGAGTTCAATTAAATTGAATCCAACAAATTTGAGCATACTATCAATTTTTGTTTGTTCAATTTTCTGCTTTTTACCCGGACCAAATCCCCACGCATTTGCAAGTGGATAAATGGTTGGATCAAATGCCCCGTCTGTATTTTTCCATACTTCTTTAGCTTTGTTAAAACAAACTTTAAAATATTTATCAACAATTACATTTTTTGCATTTGAATTTATTCTTGAAATAATAGATGTAGGCTGGTACGTGGATACAGATTGATCAAAATCGATTAATATCTTTTCTATATCAGCCTGAAAATCTCTATTTTGTTTATCAAAGTATGTGATATGATAGGTTGATCCCTGAGCATTGCCATCAAACTTAATTGGTTCTTGTTGGGCAAATAGTATCGAGTAAAAAAAACAAAGACAAATGGTTAAATGAGTGTTTAGCATAGATATATTATTTCTTTGATGTAATAATTTTTCCATTTAAAATCACTTTCTCAATCAAATTGTTCCCAAACGAATATGGCAGGAAAGAGTAGGAAGGAACGGCTTTTGTAATAAATACATTTGCTGTTTTCCCTTTTGCTATGCTTCCATGTGTTTCGCTAATTCCCATTGCATATGCACCGTTGATTGTAACAGCATTAATAACCTCTTCAGGCAACATTTTGTGTCTAATACAACCAAGCGACATAATGAATTGCATATTTCCTGAAGGTGCCGACCCGGGATTGTAGTCTGAAGCAAGTGCTAAAGGCAATCCTGCATCAATCATTTTACGTGCAGGAGGATCAATCATTCCGAGGAAAAAAGCTGCACCGGGCAGCAGCGTAGGCATGGTTTGAGAATGCAATAATGCTTCAATTTCTTTATTGCCTGTGTGTTCAAGATGATCTACTGAACGTGCATTATATTTTACCCCAACTTGAATCCCTCCTGAAAAATCAAGCTCATTTGCATGAATTTTTGCCTGCATACCATATTTCATACCAGCCAATAAAATACGGTCTGTATCTTCAACTGAGAAGAAACCACGATCGCAAAAAACATCAATATAATCTGCTAAATCGTCGGCTGTAACCATTGGAATCATTTCGTTTATGATGATATCGACATATTCGGATGGGTTATTTTTATATTCAGCAGGTACGGCATGTGCACCTAAAAACGTAGCTTTGATTGTAAGCGGTGAATGTTTTTTTAAACGACGAATAACCCGCAACATTTTTAATTCATCTTCGGTTGTGAGACCATATCCGCTTTTTATTTCAACGGCACCGGTACCTAAATGTATAATTTCTTCGGTGCGGCTTAATGCTTGCTCATATAATTCGTTTTCAGATGTTTTGTGAAGTAATTTAGCGGAGTTAAGTATTCCTCCTCCTTTTTTTGCAATTTGTTCATATGATAATCCACGAATTTTGTCAATATATTCTATCTCACGGCTACCGGCATATACAAGGTGAGTGTGCGAATCGCAAAATGATGGAAACACCATTCTTCCTTCAGCATTAATAATTTTATCGGCAAACCCTGTTAGTGTCCCATATCCGGTAAGCTCCCGCAGATCTTCCATATTCCCAAAGTCTGAAATATGACCGTCTTCTATTAATAAATACGCATCTAAAATAGTTTCTAATTTAGACATATCTTTCCCTGCTACCATTAATGCCGGCTTGCTTTCAACCTGCACCAATTCCTTAATATTTTTTATTAGTAGTTTCATTTTTAATATATTTAAGATTCAAAAAACGTTTTGAAGTCACAACTTATAATATTCGTATTTGACAATGAACATTGAGTCCACTCCGAAAAGTCTTTTAACCCCTAAATCCCCTAAAGGAGACTTTAAAGGCACACTGATTTTCAGCGATTTCCCTTCAGGGATCAAGGGCAAAAAATCGCTGGAAATATTTTTTGGACTTTTCGGAGTGGACTCAATGTTCAAATTTTAATTTTATGTTTTTTACCAAATTTTAATCCTATTTTGTGGTGCAATAAATCGTTTACCGGAGGCAATACCAAATGCTTCATAAAATTCTGAAAGGTTATAAACAATGCCATTCACTCTGGCTTCGCTTGTTGCATGAATATCTTCTTTCATGCGCCTAGTGAGTTCTTTTTCTCGGATTGTTAATTTCCAAAGTTGCGCATAAGCAATAAAAAACCTTTGTATGGGAGTATATCCATCAATATCTTTTTGTGGATTATTTTTCAGTAGATTTTTTAAAGCGGTCAAAGAAATGGAAAGTCCTCCTAAATCGGCAATATTTTCGCTTAATGTAAGTCTGCCATTAATATGTAGTGAATCATGTACGATGTAGTTATCAAAATGTGTAATAAGTGATCCTGCAAGTTTGTCAAATTGATCTGCATCCATGCTTTTCCACCAGTTATTAAGATTTCCGTATGTATCAAACCTGCATCCCTGATCATCAAAACCGTGAGTCATTTCGTGACCAATAACAGCTCCAATAGCACCATAGTTTGCTGCATCGTCTGCTTTCACATCAAAGAAAGGTGGTTGTAGAATACCAGCCGGAAAGATCATTTCATTTGAGGCTATGCTATAATATGCATTAATGGTTTGTGGTGCTGTACTCCAGCGACTTCTGTCAATAGGTTTGTCAATGCGTGACAGCTCTAGTTTAAAATTGTATTTTTTAATCTGAAAAATATTTGTGATATACGAATCCTTTGACAGATCTAGACCTGTATAATCTTTCCATTTATCAGGATAGCCAATTTTTAATGTAATCGCATGTAACTTTTCAAGTGCTTGTTTTTTTGTGTTATCGCTCATCCATTTTAGTTGTGCAATATGTTCAGAGAGTGCTTCTTTTATGTTTACTACGAGCGACACCATTTTTTGCTTAGCGTCAGAAGAAAAATATTTTTCCACATATAGTCGCCCAACTGCTTCGCCAAGCAATGAGTTTGAGACAGACAACACTTTTTTCCATCGTTCTGGTTGTTTGGTAGATCCTGTAAGCAATGTATTATAAAATTTAAAATTGCTTTCTTCTAATTTCCTTCCTAAATAGTTTGCCGATTCATTTAATAGATTCCATTTAAAATAAATTTTCCAGTCATTTATCGGTATTTCTTTTATCATTTTTGAGATTTCTTTAAAAAAATCTACTTGCCTGATGTTTATTTCATTTGGTGTGATCCCAATATTGGAAAAATAAACTTTCCAATCGAATCCAGGGCAGATTGTTTCCAGTCCTTTCAGATCGGTTTTATTATAAATGCGTTCCGGAATTCTTTGTTCTATTGCTGTGAGCGATGCATTTGCCAGCCGTTGTTCAATTTCAATAATCTTTGTGGCATATCCTTCTGCAGATTTTTTTTCTTCGTAGGCTAATGTGAAAATCTCAACAATATGTGCCTTGTATGCCTTTTGTATTTCACGCGAATGAATATCTACCCCTGTGTAATAATCTCTGTCAGGTAAGCAAATTCCTCCTTGAGAGAGTTGTGCAATCACTTGACCAGTATTTTTCATGTCGGGTGCAGCATATATATAAAAGAGAGAGTTTACTCCAATCGTGTGAAAATAAGCAATGCATGATTGAACTTCGGAAATGGTTCTTATGGATTCAATTTTTATAAATTCTGTTTTTAATGGGGAAAATTTTTGTAACTCAATTTTTGCAGTATCCATTCCTGACGTATAAAAATCACCAAGTAATTTATGTGTTAAATTGGAATGATTTGTATTTTTAGCGGCATTTTCAAGTAATCCGTGAATCTGTTTGAGATTGATGTCTTGTAACTTTTCAAACGAACTAAAACGGCTATATTGTTCAGGGACAGGATTGTTTTTTATCCAGTTTCCATTAGCAAATAAATAAAAATCGTCACCTATATGTACTGATTTATCAATAAATGAAAGACCAATAACCGGTTCTGTCACATCTGATACAGATAATCCTAAACATATGGGTAGGGCAAAGAATACTGCGTAGTATCGTGTGATTTTTTGAATTATGTATTGGGCAAATTGTTTCACAGATAAATTTTATTCTGAAATAAAACATGCAAAATATATTTTTTCACTGATATACCAATATTATTCTAACTATTTTTAAAAAAGCAAAAAACGTTTTTTTTAATTATTTTTGAGAGCCTAATTATATTTGATTATGAAGACTATTATTTTGTTTATATTTTTTTCACAGCTTTCTCTTTCATTTTTTGCAGAGGATGTCTCATTAAAAAAGAAAAATGTTAAACATTCGCAAATTCAGGATGTTTTATATGAAATCAGTGCAGACAGCATCAATGCGAGTGTTCAGTCATTACAGAACTTTGGAACACGATTCGCATTGGCATCGAACAGAAGAGAAATTGCTATATGGTTGAAAAATAAATTTATTTCTATTGGCTATGCTGATGCGGTGATTGACTCATTCTTAATTCATAAAATGTTAGATAATGTTGCGTATGATTTGTATCAATATAACATAATTGCAACGATTCAAGGAGATATAAACCCTGATCAGATCAATGTTTTAGGAGCTCATTATGATTCATTCAGTTCAACTGATGCAATGAATGTTGCTCCTGGTGCTGATGATAATGCAAGTGGGGCAGCTGCCACCATTGAAGTTGCACGGGTGATGAAGCGTAAAAATTTTCAACCGGCTTCAACCATTCAATTTGTTTTATTTGGTGCTGAAGAGCTTATGGGTTCGCCCGGATGCGGCAGTTGTGACTATGCGGGAAAAGCAGTTTCGGCACATAAAAATATCAGAATGATGATTAATTATGATATGATTTCAAATTCATCTTCGTCTCTAAACTATGTAGTAAATATTAATCGGTACAACAATTCTTCCTGGTTATCGACATTTTCTGCTAAAATGATTACTGATTATACAAATTTATCAATATTGCTTGCACCCGAGTTAAATTCAAATGGATCGGATAGTTGGAATTTTTATCAAGCAAATTATGCTACTATATATTTTGAAGAAGCTCAGTTTAGTCCTGTTTATCACTCGCCAACCGATATATTATCTAATTGCAATTTCCCATATTGTGCAGAAATGACTAAAGTTTCGTGCGCCATTTTAATGGAAGATAATATTAGACCAGTCACCAGAAAAATTGTTGCTATGCCTGAAAATAGAGCGATCAGTATTAAATGGGATAAAAATTCAGGCGGTAATATTTTAGGGTACAACCTTTATCGTTCAGTATCGGCTGGGGCAAATTATGAAAAAATAAACTTTTCGTTGCTTCACGACACAACTTTTATAGATACAAATGTGATTCCTTTTAAATGGTATTATTATGCTGCGGTTACAGTAAACAGTGCTATTGAGGAGAGTGAAGCAACAACAACAGACTCTGCTTTTATTCCAACATTTAACCAGGGTGTGCTAATCATTGACGATTCCCAGAGTGAATTGCTTTTACCATCAGATGCCACCGTAGATAATTTTTATGATAGTTTATTTACAGGATATCCGCATACGCAGATTGATGTATTGAATTCCGCTTCAATAAATTTAGCAGATCTCGGAAAATATAATTTGATTCTTTGGCATACAGATAGATATACAGTATATTCAAAGTTCATTTCATCGCATGATCTTTTAAAAAAATACCTGCAATATGGAGGAAAAATGATTTTTACAAGTGAACGATTCAATGCTACAATTAATCATATTTCAGTGACATCTGAAACATATCAGACTGGAAATTTCACGTACGATTTATTGCATGTTGATAGTATGTATAAAAGCTCAACATCTAGATTTTATGGTGGACGAAGCACTTCTTCAGATTATCCAGACATGAATATTGATTCTTTAAAAACCCCTGCCATAAACAACCATCATTTGGCAAATATTGAATCTATATTTCCGGCAGAAGGGAATATAATATATACATACGATACAAAATTTGATTCATCTTCAACATCCGGAAATATGAAAGGATTACCTGTTGGAATTGAATATATAGGCAGTGATTACAAATTGATTACACTCTCCTTCCCATTGTGGTATGTGCGATTACATGATGCTCAAGCCTTTATACGATATGTGATGGAACATAAATTTAACGATCCAAATGCTGTTGAGGAGCTAAATAATTCAATACCAAAGACCGAATGGTTAATCTGCTCGCCCAATCCTTTCAGTAACAACACAAGTATCATGTTTTATTTGGCAAAAAACACATTGGCTGATTTAAGGGTTTATAATTCAACAGGGGTTCTTGTATCAATACCATTGCATAGAAAAATGCTTAAAGGATTTCATACTTTTGATTTTTCCGTACAAACATTTTCTGCAGGAATGTACTATTTTGTGCTGCAAGGAGAAGGATTTTATAAAACAACAAAAGCAATTATCCTTAAATAGTGTCAGCAAGAAAACGCCAATAATTTCGTTACTCTAGTTTTGAAAACA
>JAVHQG010000262.1:0-12341 GCA_036171035.1 Bacteroidales bacterium | reverse complement strand
ATGATAAATATTTTTCTAATTCAACATTTAAAATGTCTAATTCAACATTTCTTATTATCCAGCAAGGATTATTTGCGCCTGCAAACTGCATTTCCAGCGTTTCCAAATTGATAGCACAAAGGGCAATATCCATTCCGTCTTGAACCATGAGTCCTTGTTCGGCATTTGTAGGATGGTCTGTAGAAGTGTGTTCCTCGTTTTTGTTTTTTTGTTTTAGTGCTTCAATCACAGATGTTCGCAGTTGATCTAGAACTTCAGCAGCTTTTGTTATTTCTTTTTTGCGAACTATTTCGTTTAAAAATGAAATTCCGAGCATACTCATAAATGCGCCGGGAACGCCATGTCCGGTACAATCGGCTAAAGTAATAATAAGCATTTTGTCAATGTGGGTAGCCCAGTAAAAATCGCCGGAGACCACATCTTTTGGTTTGAAGAGAACAAAAAAATCTTGAATGTTGGATGTTGGATTTTTAAGTATTAAATTCCGTTGATCTTTTAAAATTCCCATAAAATCGGGCAGCATAGCCTGTTGTATACGTTTGGCGTAGTTGATGCTGTCGGTAATTTCTTTATGATGTTCTTCTATTATGTCTTTTTGTTCTTGAATACTGTCACGCTGAACAATGATTTCTTCTTTTTGTGTGTTAATTTCTTCAAAAGCCATTTGGAGAGCTTCGTTTTTTTCTATAATTATTTTATTTGTTTTTTTCTTTTGTATAAAGAGCCGGAATAACACTACAGCAAATCCGAGCACTAACAATAATCCGCATATTACGAAAATAATTATCAGCCGTTGTTTTTTCATTTCTGAAGATTGCAGCTCTTTTTCTTTTTCGAGTTTTCCAATAGCTAATTGTTTTTTTTCAGTTTGATATTTCGTTTCCATTTCAGCTAGTGCTTTTGTTTTTTCATTGCCAAACATGCTGTCTTTTGTGGATATAAAAATTTCCGCAAATTCAAGAGCTTTTGCCGAATTTCCAAGTGCTTTATATGCGATTAATAAATGTTTTGCAGCTTCATTTATTCTAAGGGTAGCCTTAGCCTTTTTTGCAAGCCCTATTGATTTTTGACCAAAATGTATAGCTTCTTTATAGTGGTATTGCTTTTGATCAAATGATATGGAGTCTGATTCAGCAATGGATAAATGTAAAAAAGAGATATTTCCCAGCACCAAACTTACTCCCTCAATATTGCCTAATTCTTCATTGATTTGTAAGGATTTTGTAAGGTTTTCGATTGCTTGAACATAATTTTTTTTGATGATATTAAGATTGCCTAAATTTCCATAGCAACTTGAAATACTTAATTTGTTTCCGAGTTCTTCGCTTATTTTTAATGACATATAGCAATACTTTAAGGCCATATCGTAGTTACCCATATTTTTATATGTTATACATAAATTATTATAGCAAGTTGAAATGCTTACCTTATCACCTAATTCTTTTTTAAACTTTAATGATTTTAAATAATATTCAATCGCTTTATTATAATTTTCTTGTTCTTCATAAATAATCCCAATATTAGTGTAGCAACTAGAAATTCCATTTTTATCTTTAAGTGTTTCGAATATTTTCAATGCTTTGATAAAATACTCAATAGCCATATCAAATTTGCCGGTTTGCCTGTATATGTTCCCAATGTTCCCAAAGCAAGAAGGAATTTTTTTTATTTCATTTAGCTTTTCAAATATTTTCAATGATTTTAAATAGTATTCTATAGCTATATCAAAATTTCCTTTGTATGACTGAATAATCCCGAAATAAGTATAACAACCGGCAATCCCCTTTTGAACTTTATCTTCTAATTTTTTATCTGAAACAATTGCTGAATAAATACTAAAAGCTTTATTCAAAATGATTTGAGCTGTATCAAATTTTTCTTTGAAATTAATATTTTCCCAACCAATTGCTTGTAGTGCCTTTGCACACAGGTATTGTGAATAGTTATTGTTTGTTTTAGTAATAGTGAGTTGAATGACTTTATTGTAAAAATAAATTGCAGAATCCGGGTTTCTTAAATTGTGCTGGTAACCTATTGCATGGTAAATTCTTGCTTTCGCAGTATCCTGTTTTGCATATTTTAAAACACTTCGCAAAGAATCCAGCTTGGACATTTGACCATTTGCAATGATTCCAAAGCAATTTGTGATAATAAATAAAATCAGTATCCTAATAGTCATGCAGTTATTTTATAGTTGGCAGTGAAAAATCTGTAACCTTAAAGCTCAAATTTAGCAATAAGATTTTACCTCTTCAAAAAATAATGGTTGTTTTTACAATTCAGATTAAAATCGTGCTATGTTACTTGCGTTGAATGTCTGTTTCTGATATTAAAATTCAGATGAGTAAAGTATTCAAAAATTAAAAAAACTTTTTACTCAAAAATTTTATATATTTGCAACCTAACAAAAAAATAATATATGACAACTGAAGAAAAGGATAACGTCAGAGAATCTATTGTTGATGCAGCATGTGATTTATTCGGGAAATTTGGATATAAGAAAACAACCATGGACGATGTTGCCCTTGCTTCTAGAAAAGGGAAAACAGCGATCTATTATTATTATAAAAATAAGGATGAAATTTTTCGTGCGGTGATTGAAAGAGAAGCAAAACAACTGGCAGATGTAATTGAGAAAGCCGTATCAATCCACAGTAATCCGGTTGAAAAATTAAAAGCATATGTTATTGCTCGTATGCAAGCTTTGCAGAATGTGGCTACTTTCTATGATGCAATGAAAAACGAATTGCTCGATCACCTTAGTTTTATGGATCAAACACGCGAAGCATATGAAAAATCGGAGCTGGAAACTGTTCGAAAGATTTTGCTTGAAGGCAATAAAAATGGTCAGTTTAAAATAAAGCGACCAGAAGCAACAGCTATAACGATTGTAACGCTTTTAAAAGGACTTGAAATCCCATTTTTTATTCAAACAAAACCTGAAGATGTGGAAGAAAAGGTTAAAAATTTATTGGATATTATTTGTTTTGGAATTGTGAATAGAGCTGCAAAAAAGTAAAATTTATAATAAACTTTTGCTGAAATTAATTTTGTCTTGAAAGCGGCGATCGCCTTCAGTTCTGCGAAAGATATTGCCTCCTAGCCCGAGTGTGAACCATACCGGGAAATACCAGTGTAGTTGTTGTTTCCGAGAAGCTACAGGTTCGTTTTCTGCAATATCTAAATCTGTACGGTAAATTGCACCAAAGCCGATACGTGAAGTGAATGCGCCAGATTTCATGAACCATTCAAGTCGTATGCCCATTTGTTTGAAATCGGGAGTAAAAGGTAACCCCACATCAAACCAGCGCCAGCCTTTTTGTCCATCAGGGTTAATACCTTCTTTTAAAAAGTTCCATATTTTTTGCATACGAAATGTTGGCATAATATATTGATTATTCCCTTTTAATGCGGTGTAACTAGTCAGGCTGTTTGCCGTATCAATTGACCATCCCTTACCGGATTTTTCCTCATAATAAAATAAAAAAACACCATAACTTTTTGAAATAGGTCCCTTGTAGAATCGAGATACTACCTTGTTTCCATCACCGGGATTTTGGCTATCGAAGTAATATTTAAAACGCATATCAGAAAGTTTTTCTGATAATATAAAACCGGTTCCAAATTTAAACACATCGCCTTGCCCTCCTCGCATTCCTAAATTATGACCATAACTGTAATTGAATTTTTCTGCAGCACCGTCAAAAGTGTAAAAATAATATTGTCCGGCTAATACCCATGAAAAGCCTTTTTCTTTGCCAAACATTTTTGTCATATCAAGGTATCCATCTACTCCGGCAGAGCCACTAAATCCGGGTGTAAATGCGGCTTCAATAGCAAAATAATTTGAAGTACACAGACCTTTCATTCGGTTTGTAAATTCACCGGATTCCTGCGAAAATACAATATGTATTTTTAATATAAATACACAAATGATAGCAAATTTTAGATAGTTTTTCATCCGTAAATAATTTATTATTGAGTCCACTCCGAAAAGTCTTTTAACCCCTAAATCCCCTAAAGGGGACTTTAAAGGCACACTGATTTTCAGCGATTTCCCTTCAGGGATCAAGGGCAAAAAATCGCTGGAAAATATTTTTTGGACTTTTCGGAGTGGACTCATTATTAGGTTCTATGAAATTATTTTGACAAATGTAGAAAAAAATAGACAATTTGTAGCTCTATCGGGAATAATGTGAAACAATCAGTTGTAGCTCATTTGAAAAATAATACAGCTCATTAATTAAGATATTTGAGCTATATTTTATATATTTGTGAGCTCAAAGTAAAATTTAAACAAAATGTTTGATAAACGAGAAACTGAAATATTAGAGTATATTAAAAAATATACTGAATGTTCATCAAAAGAAATTTATGATGGTATAAAAGTATCAATAAGCTATGCTACTGTTAAAAGAATAATAACGAGATTAACAAACGAGAATTTACTTATATCTACAGGAAAAGGTAAGGGAACAAAATATCTAATTTCTCTTGCCTATGAATTGTTGCACCCAATAAATATTGAAACATATTATAAAAAAGAAGTAGATGAAAGAAAAATCAAAGAGAATTTTAATTTTACACTTATTCAAGATACATTAAGAGTTACAAATGTATTTACTGAAACAGAATTAAGAAAATTAGAAACATTACAAGAGTTATATAAAAATAATATTTCGCAGCTTAGCAAATCTGAATTTAACAAAGAATTAGAGCGGCTGGCTATAGATTTAAGTTGGAAATCCTCACAAATAGAAGGAAATACTTATACTCTTCTTGAAACAGAAAGATTATTAAAACAAAAGGAAACAGCATCAGGTAAAACAAAAGAAGAAGCAATAATGCTCTTAAATCATAAGGAAGCGCTTGATTTTATAATTGAACAACCAAAATATTTAATCCCATTAACAGTAGCAAAAATAGAAGATATCCATAGCTTATTGATAAAAGAACTTGCTATTGACAAGAATATAAGAAAAAGAAGAGTAGGTATAACCGGTACAAATTATCGCCCTTTAGATAATGAGTATCAAATTAAAGAAGCCATTACTAGCATGTGTGATTTGGTTAATAAGAAAAAAAATATATTTGAAAAAGCTTTATTAACTCTTGTTTTAATATCATACATACAACCATTTGCTGATGGAAATAAGAGAACTGCCAGAATAGTAAGTAATGCCCTATTAATTTACAATAAATATTGTCCAATATCTTTCAGAACGGTTGATTCAGTAGATTATAAGAAAGCAATGTTGTTGTTTTATGAACAAAATAACATTTCACAATTTAAAGAAATATTTATCAATCAATTTGACTTTGCTGTTAATACATATTTTTAAAAATATTACAATAAAACGAGCTATAACACATGTTGTGTTCAGATACTTTTATTATTATTGTTGTTGAAACAGAAAAGGCGTTTTTAGTATGGTTCATGCTGAAATAAATGATATTTGTAAATATAATTAATGGTATTATGGCTCTTGAAATAGAAAGAAAGTTTCTTGTAAAAGATGATAGTTGGAAATTTCTTGCAAAAGGTGTTTCTTATAAGCAGGGATATTTGTTTGCCTCTAAAGAAAAATCTGTTAGAATAAGGATTGCAGGGGATAAGGGATTTGTTACAATAAAAGGTTCCCGTTTAGGAATTGTGCGAGATGAATTTGAGTATGAAATTCCCTGTGCAGATGCCATAGAGCTTCTGAATAATTATTGTACCAATGGGCTTGTTGAAAAAAATCGCTATAAGATTTTATATAAAGAAAAAATTTGGGAAGTTGATGAGTTTTTAGGAAAGAATAAAGGTTTGATTATTGCTGAAATTGAACTGAATGATGCTTCTGAAATTTTTGAAAAACCTATTTGGGTTGGCGAGGATGTTTCGCATGAGCCAAAATATTACAATTCAAATTTGGTAAGCCATCCGTTTTGTGAGTGGTAAGCCGGCTTTTTCAATGCAGTACCATAGTTTATCAGCGGTTTTGTCCCACGAGAATTTTTGTCGTTGTATTCTAGCTTCTGCAATAAGCGTGTTCCTTAGTTTTTCATCGCTGGCAACAGCAAGCATTCCATTGCTGATAGATGTTATAGAAAATGGATCTACGTGAAGTGCTGCATTGCCCGATATTTCTGGCATAGAAGTCACGTTTGCTGTAATAACAGGCACATCACAATTCATTGCTTCAACAATAGGAATTCCAAAACCTTCAAAATAGGGGACAAATGTTAATGCAAGTGCAGAGCCCATAACTAATGATAAATCAGCAGGCGATAATCTGCCAGTAAAAACAACATCTTCTTTGTGCTTTATTGATGAAAAAACCTGTTCCATTTCCGAGGTTTTGAACATCTGGTTGCCAACAATTACCAATTTAATATTTGAATTGTTTTTTGCCTTAAATTCATCAAAAGCTTGTAATAGGCGCGAAACATTTTTCCGTGGATGCAAAGCACCAACAAAAATAAAAAAATCTTTCCCTTGAGTATATTTGTTTTTTGTATTCTTTATTTCTTCAGGTGTTAGTGGTTTGTAGAAACTATTTGATCCATTATATACGACATCAATTTTATCTTTATTAACGCCCCAGGTTCTTGCTATATCTGATTTTGAATATTCTGAAACAGTTGCAATTCTTGTAGCTTTATGCGCAAATTTGGGAAAGAAATAATTGTAATATTTTGTAATGAGCCATGGCAAATCTTGTGGATAGTGTGCAAAATTAATATCATGAATTACATCAACTACGGGGATTTTTGCTGATAAAGAGCTAAAGCCATCAGTTGATAAAAATAATTCTGCTTTGTGTTTTTTTAAAATATATGGAATGGAATATTCGAACCAAGCATAAAATAAAAAAGGATGCCTGGCTTGTGGCGATATTACAACTGGTGTGATATTATTTGCAAAAATAAATTCATCAGAAAAGGGTCTGTCGAAAATAAAAATAAATTCATGTTCCGGATGTTGCTGTGTAATACGTTTCAGTGATTCATAGGTAAACCAGCCGATACCTTCCAGTTTGTTTTTTATTAATAATCGGGTATTTACGGCAATCTTCATTATTTCTTTTCCACAACTACTATTTCAAATAATTTTGGCCACCATTTTCCTGTAACAAAAATTTTACCTGTTGGCACCTCATACGCAATTCCGTTAAGTACATCTATCTTATTTGTAATAAATTTTTTATCAAGTATTCCTGTAAGGTCTATCTTTCCAAGTACCTTGCCTGTTTCCGGTTCAATTCGCACAATATAATCTTCCTGATATACATTTGCCCAGATTTCTCCTTTAATGTATTCCAATTCGTTTAAATAAAGTATCTCGCCATCGTAATCATAAACATCAAGTGTTGCTGTTTGTGCAAAGTTTTCAGGATTCATGTAATAGAGCCGTGCACTGCCATCGCTCATAATCAATTGTTTTCCGTCGGTTGTAATACCCCAACCTTCAGTTGAATAATTGAATTTATTTATTTGTTTGAAAGTTGTTTTGTCATACACAAAACATTCATTCGATTTCCATGTGATTTGATAAATTTTGTTACCAAAAATAGTAATTCCTTCACCAAAAATATCGTTGGCAAGGCTCACACTTTTTAGCACTTCTCCGGTTTCATATTTCACTTTGCGGAGCGATGAGGCACCCATTTCACCTGTGCCTTCATACATTACTCCTTTTTCTATTACTAATCCTTGTGTGTATGCAGAAATGTCGTGATTGTATGTTTTAATAATTTTAAAAGTGTAATCTTTTGGCTTTATATCAGAAAGTAGTAGAATATATGTTTCAGTTACTTCTATTTTTTCTTTTTTTGAAAATGCTGTTGCAATGATTTTTTGTTGACCCACAGCGGCTTTTGCACTATTCAAACGAATTTCAAATGGAGGCTTATTTGTTGTCCCAATATTTTTCCCATTCATTGAAAACACAATTGAATCAATGGTTGCTGCTTTATTGTTATAACTTACAGCAATAGGTATGTTTTCGCCAATACGATATTTTTCGTTGTTTTCAGGAGTGTTGAATGTGAGAAATGTGGATTTTGATTCTATATTTTCGTTGCTGTTTTTGTCGCCATTTTTTTCCTGTTCTGTTTTTTCATTGTTACATGAAATAAGTATCATGAAACACATGGCAACGCTGCAAAATATTGTAGTAGATTTTTTTTGGAATCGTGTAATAAATTTCATTGAAACAGATTTTTAAATCTGCTGCAATGATACATATTTTTAGCAATTTTATTTTATTTTTTCTTTTCTTTATAAGAATTCACATCCCTGTTAAAATACATATTCATTTGTCCTTGTACAGAATATACATTTGGGTCGTCCTTAAGTCTTATGTAGCTCGACATAGAAAATCCCTGCCCAACTTGTTTATATGAAAATTTCCCCAGTACAAATTCAATTGCTTTTTTATTTTTTACTTCAATTATAACCCGTGTTCCTGCGGAATCGGTAATATCAAAATTTTGCCACAATGATTTATCTGTAGCAGCCACCCTTTCAGCTTTAATCACAGCAACAGAATTTAACATTCCATTGATAATATTTTTATCAGCGGGGAATGATTGTTTGTTTGCTGAAATCGTCCATGTTTTTTTTAATTTAGAAAATTTAATGCCTTTTTTTTCTGTTTTAGGGAAAAAGGTGATTGATGTTACATTTGCTGTATCAATGGTTGCGAGATCACTTCTATATGTTTTTTCTCCTTTTTTAGAATCGTGAATTGTGATGATTAATACGATTGCAAGCAAGATTACAAATACACCGCCAAGTGTTCTGATATGAATTTTATTAAACATAACCTTCCTCCATTCTTTTGTTTCTTATATTGCGATTTTTTTGCATTCTGATAACACCAATAATGATGATGAGTAGGATAGGAGCAAGGAAATTAAACCATTTCAAAAGAGTTTTTGTGCCATCTTCCATTTGATCGATTGGGCGTGATGTAACCCCTTTTGTGCGTAAATCAATTAGACCTGTATCGTCAGAGAGCCAATCAATGGCGTTTACAAAGAGGCTCACATTGTCTGGTTGTAGCTGCATTGCTTGCCGCCCTTCGCCATTTACAGGGAAATCGCCATCAGAAAAAATTATAATTTTTGAATCTAAATTACCTGAAATTTTCCCACTTAAAACGCCTGCAACAATTTGGTTCGACATTGGAAAATCTCTATCTGTCCATTGTTTGCGCACATCAAAAAATGTTGATCCAGGTTGTGTTCCCGATTTTTTTGATGATTTTGCAAGAGCGGTGAATGTTACCATATTATTTTTACCGGTATAAACAAGAGGGCTGGCAAACGGCAACAAGACGGCCTCTAATCCTTTGGTAACAGGATGATCGCTGAATGTGTTAATGATAGGTAAATATGGAAATTTAATATTATTCTGATACGAAAACATCCCTTGTTGCTGTGTTACACCAACATTTCCACAATTAGCATCTACTAAAAATGAACTTTCCACGACCAGTCCCTTTTGTGCAAGCCATGTTTCAAGACCAGTGTTTATAACACTTCCGGTAACTGTGCTTAAATCTCCTTTTACTCTGTTTATTGCAATAATCAGATTTTTCCCTTTTGCAAGATAATCATCAAGTTGTTTTAAATAATTGGGTAAAAAAGTGTCTTTTGGCGCAACAATGGCAACTGTTGAAAATTGATCTAGATTTGTTGCAGAATCAGACATAGTGACAGGTTCAGCATTATATAATACACTTAATGAGGTCACAACTTGTTTCATCTGATCTATAGGAGGCTCACCCTGTCCTTGAAGAAATCCAATTTTGGGTTTGTTTTGTACTGATATTTTTTTGAGGCTCGATGAAAGTGCATATTCCATGGCTGATCCAGGCTGCATAAACGGAATTACCTCTGTTTGTTCCCCCATCTGAATTACAGCCCCCAAATAAGCTTTTTGTTGTTTCATCTGATCTTTGTCACGCACATTGATAACTACCGGCTGAACACCTGCCTGCATGGCTTTTTTCTCTGTTTCTTCATCAATGTTTGGATTGATAAATTCATATACAATTTTCCCTTTTGAACGGCTTGCGTATTCAACTAAAAGTTCTTTAAAATCTTTCTTTGTTTTGGCAATATCAGGGGGCATATTTTCTGAAAAATAGGCATTGATTGTAACCGTTTCTTTTAGATTTGAAAGAATATCTTTTGTTGCTTTATTAAGTGTATAACGGCTATCCTCTGTGAAATCTAAACGAAAGAAAAATTTATCAGCCAATATGTTTATCAGAACCAATACACCAATTACGCCGAGTATGTAATAAAATATTGATTTTTTTGTTTTCATAGATTTGAATATTTGAATATTTTAACTTTTTAACTTTACGAACTTTATAAATTTTCAACTAGCTTTATTCACTCAAATTTCTTTTTGCCAGTATGGCTTCTGTTGAAAACAAACAGATAAACGTTATGGATAGAAAATATATTAAATCTTTGCTATCAATCACTCCTCGTGAAATTGATTCAAAATGAGAGCTGATGCTTAAATAGCTAAAGAATCCACCCATTGCGCCAGTCATACTATTGGCAAGGACATCAAAGATTATATGGAATAAAATACCGATAAATATTGCAAGTAAAAATGCTACAATCTGATTATTAGTTATACTGCTCGCAAACAGACCAATACTTATGTATGCACCGCTCATAAGAATTAATCCCAAATAACCGGAACAAATTGAACCATGATCTATTTTACCGATATTGCTTACGGTGATATAATATGGGATCGTAAGTGCCAGTGCAATGAGAATTAATAAAAGTGTCCCCAAAAATTTTCCAAAAACAACTTGCCAGTCGCTTATTGGTTTTGTTAGCAATAGTTCAATAGTCCCTGTCTTATTCTCTTCTGCAATGAGCCGCATGGTTAGTGCCGGAATAAAGAAAAATAATGTCCAGTATGCAATAGCAAAAAACGATTGTAAACTCGCCTGATTGACAAAAAATACATCTGCACCGTAGAGCCATGTGAAAAATCCGGTGAATCCAAGAAAAGCCACAATCATGATGTAGGCCATCAATGAGTCAAAAAATGATTTCAATTCACGAGTTGCTATAATCCATATTTTTTCCATATTTGTTTATTTTAGATTTATATAATTTTTATTTTGGTGTCAAGTATCAGGAAAAGCTGTTGGCTATTAGTTATTAGCCATTCGCTTATTGCCAATTGTTTATTTTCTTAACTTTCAACTTTTAATTCACAGTTAACTCTCTAAAAATATCTTCTAGTTTGGTTTCAATAGGTGTCATTTCAGTTAGGTACCATCCTTTTTCCACACACAATGAGAAAATAGATTTTTTTGATGATTCGTTTCCACGACTTTGAATTTCAAATGCGCATTCTTTCATTGGAAGTGGGTCAATCATTTCAATTGACTGAATTTGCCGCAGCGATTGAAATACATCATTTGTATCTCCACCTTCAATTGCAATTTTCAATACTTCTCTTCCTTGTGCACGCTTGCGAAGATCATCTGCTGTTCCATCAGCCACAATTTTGCCTTTGCTGATGATTAGAATTCTGTCGCATGTAGCTTCAACTTCAGCAAGAATGTGAGAACTTAAAACCACAGTTTTTGAGCGACCAATACTCCTTATCAGTGAACGTATTTCTGCAATTTGATTTGGATCAAGACCGGCTGTTGGCTCATCAAGTATCAACACTTCCGGATCGTGAATAAGTGCTTGTGCCAGTCCTACACGTTGACGATAACCTTTTGAAAGCTCTCCGATTTTTTTATGTTTTTCTCCTTCCAATCCGCAAATCAACACCATTTCTTTAATTCGAATGTTGATTTTTGATTTATTTACACCCTGTAATGCTGCAACGTACTTTAGATAATCAATCACAGGCATATCCAAATAAAGTGGATTTTGTTCCGGTAAGTAACCAATGAGTTGTTTTACCTTCTCGGGATTGGTTCGAATAGAGAAACCACCAACGGTAATATCACCTTCAGAGGGCGCAAGGAAACATGTTATAGCTTTCATTGTGGTGGTTTTTCCGGCACCGTTCGGACCAAGAAATCCTAATACTTCGCCTGTTTTTACTGTGAACGAAATGTTATCTACAGCCTTCTGACGACCATATTTTTTTGTCAGACTTTCAACAATAATGTCCATAAATTAATAGGTTTAATTTGTACTATTTTTTTAATGCAAATAAACGAATGCAAAAATAAATTTGTTGTACTTTTTTTCAAAAAAATTAACAAAATTTTAATAATTTTTTTGAAAAATATAAGTTATAACTAACATTTCTCACTTCATTTTTATATTAATCCCGAAGGGATTTAATTT
>JAVHQG010000261.1:0-2432 GCA_036171035.1 Bacteroidales bacterium | reverse complement strand
ATAAAAGGAGAAAGATAAAAGTAAAAAGTCTGAAGACATAGCGGTGGTTACTAAGCGGAGCGTTGCATATAGTCTGTCGAAGTAAGCCAAAGCCTGAAATCCAAACTCAAATAACCAAAAATCTATTTATCAAAATATCTAAATTACACAATAAAAATAGTCATGCCTCGCACAATAATGGATTCCTCACAAATTGCACTTCTTATACAGATAAAGGGGTTGGTGCAGGGCGTTGGGTTCAGACCATTTATTTACAGGATTGCGCATCAGTGTGACATAAAAGGTTGGGTTGAAAACCGTAACGATGGTGTGAAAATAAAAGCAGAAGGAACACAAAATAATATAGATAATTTTTTACAATTAATTTTTAGTGAAGCACCCATTGCATCTAGCATTGATAGCATGGAAGCAAATCCATCACTAATAGAATGTTTTCGAGATTTTACAATAAAAAAAAGCGAAAATTCCTCTAATGAAATCACTGAAGTCAGTCCTGATATTGCTGTGTGTGATAATTGCCTGGCAGACATGAAAGTTCAAAAGCACAGGTTGGATTATCCATTTATTAACTGTACAAATTGTGGTCCTCGCTTTTCAATTATCCGTGATTTACCTTATGATAGGGATAAAACCACAATGGATATTTTTCAAAAATGCGATCAATGCGAAAGTGAATATACAGATGTGCTTGACAGGCGATTTCATGCCCAGCCGGTTGCTTGTAATCAATGTGGCCCACAGTACGAACTGCATTTTGAAAATAAAATAATATCGTCTATAGAAGCAATAATTTCTAAAACAGTCTCATTGATTGATGCAGGAAAGATTGTTGCTATCAAGGCTGCAGGTGGGTTTCATTTAGCAGTTGATGCGTTAAACGATGATGCCGTGAAACAATTAAGGCAGCGAAAGCATCGTGAAAACAAGCCCTTTGCAGTGATGTTTCGTTCGGTTGATGATATGCAACCATTCGTGGAAATCAACAAAGTAGAAGAAATATTACTTGCTTTATGGAGACGCCCTATTGTGCTTTTGAAAGAAAAATCAGGAAACAGATTAAGTCCGGAGGTAAGTATCGGCCTAAGAACATTGGGTTGCTTTTTACCATATTTACCGATACATTATTTGTTATTTGAAAAATTAAAAACTAATGCAATTGTGCTTACAAGTGGCAATATTTCTGATGAGCCGATTTTAATTGATAACAATGAAGCATTAGAAAAATTACAAGGAATAGCCGACGCATTTCTGATTTATAATCGTGATATTTATAATCGCACAGATGATTCGGTTGCAACAGTAATTAATGGTAAGCAAAGAATTATCAGGCGTTCCCGAGGTTTTGCCCCTAATCCGGTGGCACTTGATTTTAGCGTTGATTCAATCTTTGCTTCCGGTGGCGAATTGAAAAACACTTTTTGTATTGGAAAGGGAAATCAAGCTATCCTCAGTCAACATATTGGCGATTTAAAAAACCTTGAAACACTTGAGTTTTATGAGGAATCTGTATGTCGATTTCAAAAATTATTTAGGGTAAACCCAGCTACATATGTGTGCGATTTGCATCCAGATTATTTGTCGTCGGTATTTGTTGAAAAATTTAGTAAGAATCCCATTCGTGTGCAACATCATCATGCCCACATTGCGAGCTGTATGGCGGAACACGGTCTCAATGAAAAAGTGATTGGAATTTGTTTTGATGGAACAGGTTTTGGCACAGATAATAATATTTGGGGAAGCGAGTTTTTTATTGCTGATTTCGCTGAATTTAAAAGGGTTTCACATTTTGAATACATTCCACTACCCGGTGGCGACAAAGCAGTGCATGAACCATGGAGAATATTGGTTTCTTATCTTTATCATTATTTTGGAAAAGAAGAATTATATATTCTTTATCACAAATATTTTAATCATATTCCTGAAGAGAAATTAAACCTTACCATAACGGCAATTGAAAAAAAGCTCAACACACCGTTTTGCTGTAGTGCTGGTCGTTTATTTGATGCAGTTGCTGCATTAATTTCAAATATTCTTTATGCCGGATTTGAAGCCGAAGGTCCTATGCGAATGGAATCAATTATTGATTGGCATGAAAAAAATACATATTCGTACAAAATTTCAGAAATTGTTTCGTTTAAAAAAACTTTTATCGAAATTATTGAAGACTTAAATCAAAACATTGCTGTTTCTATAATTGCAGCAAAATTTCACAATACGATTATCTATATAATTAATGATTTAGCCGTAAAAATGAGAGATGTTTATGGAATTAATAAGGTTGTGTTGAGTGGGGGTGTTTTCCAAAACAGATATCTTCTTGAAAATATTGAAAATATGCTGCATGCAGGTCGGTTTGAGGTGTTTTCAAATGAAAAAATACCAACAAACGATGGTGGAATTTCAGTAGGGCAACTTGCTATTGCAGCCAAAAG
>JAVHQG010000260.1:0-2432 GCA_036171035.1 Bacteroidales bacterium | reverse complement strand
AAAAGATAAAAGATAAAAGGGAAAAGATAAAAGATAAAAGATAAAAGATAAAAGGGAAAAGATTAAAGATAAAAGATTAAAGGAGAAAGATTAAAGATTGAGTCCACTCCGAAAAGTCTTTTAACCCCTAAATCCCCTAAAGGGGACTTTAAAGGCACACTGATTTTCAGCGATTTCCCTTCAGGGATCAAGGGCAAAAAATCGCCAGAAAATATTTTTTGGACTTTTCGGAGTGGACTCAAGATTAAAGATAAAAACAATAAGGTTAAAAGATGAAAGCAACACAAACAAAAAGCAAAAAGATAAAAGTAGAGAAATCTCTTTCTCAACAAGAAATTTCAGCCATGCCACATGCATCTGTACCACAAAATAAAATTATTTATTTTATTATTTTTACACTAACTTTTGCTTTATACGGGAACACTCTCTCTCATGATTATGCGCTTGATGACGCAATTGTTATTACACAAAATCAGTTTACAAAAAAAGGTATTGACGGAATCAAGGAAATATTCACAACTGAAGGATTTACCGGATTTTTTGGTATTAAAAAAAACCTTGTGGCAGGCGGTAGATACAGACCTCTATCACTTGTAACATTTGCCATTGAATGGGAATTTTTTAAAAATAGTCCTGGGTTAAGCCATTTTATAAATATATTGCTTTACGCATTAACAGGGATATTGCTCTACATCGTTCTTTCAAAATTGTTGATTCGATACGAGACAAAGCATTGGTATTTTTCGCTGCCATTTTTAACGACACTATTATTTATTGCCCACCCTATCCACACAGAAGTAATTGCAAACATTAAAGGTAGAGACGAAATCATGACATTTCTTGGAGCAATTGCGGCACTTTACTTTTCGCTAAAATATCTTGAAACGAATAAACCGATACATCTTTTATTTAGCTTTATTGTATTTTTTCTGGCATTGTTATCAAAAGAAAACGCCATTACTTTTATTGCAGTTATTCCCCTTTCAATGTACTTTTTCACAAAACATAAAAGTTCAAAGAATCTAATTACAGTATTACCACTGATTTTAGCAACAATTATTTTTCTGGCTATCAGGCAGAAAGTACTTGGATCGTTCACTGCACCTGTAGCACGAGAATTGATGAATAATCCATTTATTGATATGACAATGGGGCAACAATATGCAACAATTTTTTACACACTTGGTATTTACTTAAAACTTTTGTTTTTCCCACACCCACTTACTTTCGATTATTATCCCTATCATATTCCAATCATGGCATGGAGCGATATTAAAACCATTCTTCCATTTGTTAGTTATGTTGCAATTGGGATATGGGGAATTATCGGATTAAAGAAAAAATCAATCTTTTCGTTTTCGGTTTTATATTATCTTATCACCATTTCCATTGTATCAAATATTCTATTTTCCGTAGGGGCATTTATGAACGAGCGCTTCATTTATATTTCGTCATTAGGGTTTTGTCTAACCATTGCATACATTGCGGTTGCCAAACTTCCGATGTTTATTAAATCTGAGAAATCATCAAAACTTATTATTTCAGGGTTTCTATTTATTGTACTGGCAATGTATTCAGGAAAAACAATATCCCGCAATTTTGCATGGCAAGACGATTTCACATTGTTTACCACAGACGTGAAAGTTTCTACTAATAGTGCAAAAAGCAATTGCTCTGCCGGTGGAAAATTGATTGAAGAAGCTATTAAACCGGCAAATAAAGATAAAAGAAACGAATACCTTAAATTATCTCTTACCTATTTGAATAAATCTGTAAGCATTCACCCCACGTATGCGGATGCGCTCTTGCTTTTGGGAAACGCATGGTATGAATACAATAAAAATTACGACAGTACACTTTATGCCTATAAGAGGATACTGAAAACGAACCCTTCATATGAAAGAGTTTTCACAAATGTTGAAATCATTATGAATAAAAACACAGATATTGATTACAAGCAAAAAGTATGGGAAGATTTATATCAAATAAATAAAAACAGATTTGAAATAAATTATGCACTCGGGCAAATTTATGGGCGATATAGAAATGATGTTAAAAAAGCACTTCCTTTCCTTGAAAAAGCTGTACAGTTAAAGCCAAACAATGTAGTAGCAAATAAAGATTTAGGAGTATCTTACGGTTTTCTAGGTGACTTTAAAAAATCAGCAGAGGTGCTTGAAAAAGCAGCACAACTTGACCCAAATGACGATCAGATTTTTTACAATCTTGGGGTAACATATATGCAGTTAAACGATAAAGAAAAAGGTAAAATATTTATGCAAAAAGCAGAAGATATAAAGAAACAAAAAACACAAACAAAAAAAGTAGAATAAGATTTCCTAAAAAAGATTACATGCCCAAATAAAATCAGTAAAATCATTATTGGAATGATTCAATATTATCCATATATTAATACTAAAACAATTAATTTT
>JAVHQG010000259.1:0-2466 GCA_036171035.1 Bacteroidales bacterium | reverse complement strand
GGCAGACAGTTGAGCAACAATTTATTCCCGCACTTGCCATAGCGTCAGCCGTTGCACGCAAGCATAAAAAACCAAGAAAGATGACTTTAACCAAAATTCAATGTCCTCGATGTGGAGAAACAATAATTCCAAAAACAGGAAAGATAAAGATTACAAACTCCTATAATGACTGCCTAAGACGTTGTGAAAAATGTGAAATAGGATTTTCAAATTCAAAAAGTAATTCAACCATTATTTATAATAAATATTTTGAAAATGTTCCTGTATTGCTAAGACAAGATTTGGATATTTCTTTGAACAATTCGATTAATGAAATGAATCGAAAAAATAAGAAAAATAAATTTGGATTTTCAACTTCCGAAGATGCGTTGACTTGGAGTTTTTTCAAATATTATGTTGTAAAAAACAAATTTAGCGAGTTGCTTAAAATGCTGAATATTAGCAGTAAAGCAGAGGCTTTTGATATTTACCTGTGGGGAACAAATATTTGTAAACCAAAAAACAATTTAGATTTTATTGACAAACTTAAAACAGTTTCTGACTCATTTAATGAAGTTTCATCAAATAGAACGGAGCCAGATGTAATAATAAAACTTAAAGACAAACTGATTTTTATAGAAGTGAAATATTTGAGTTCAAATGAAATAAAAACAGAAAAAGAAAAATTTAAAAAATATTTAGTTCCTGATGTCGTGGAAAAAGAAGTAATCGAAAGTGGACATTATGAACTTTTTAGAAATTGGGCGTTCGCCTCAAAATTGAGTAATGGAGATAATTTTGAATTAATAAATCTTGCTCCTAAAAAATTATTCAATGACAAAAACAGAAACAAATTAATTCAATTTGAAAATTCACTGAATTCAACAAATGGAAATTTTAGAAAAATAAGTTGGGAAGAAATTTTAGATAAAGTAAATGACACAGAAAATGAATTGTGGTTTAAAGAATATTTGGCTGAAAAATTAAATGCCTGCCGCTAACAAAAACTATGTGTCAATTGCCGTTTCCGTGCTGACAAGAAACTGTGTAGCCCGCAACAACGGCGGTGCGGCTCGACAGGAAAACCGCCCGCAATCGGCAACTTTTAATACCGCCAAACGTTATATACTATGCTAACAAACGACACAACAATGAAAAAACTACTGACAATAGTAATGCTTTTCTTAACAACCTACTCTTACGGACAGGTTGACTTAGCCGACCACTTCAAACAACTCTACAAGGAGAAAAAGTTTGACGAAATAATTAAGTATAAGCCAAAGAAAAACGAGGACTTGACCGCAAAGGCTTTGTATTATATGGCTATGTCACATTATATGAAGTCCGAAGACAAGGACGCTATGAAATATTTTGACTTGGCAATTGAAAAAGGACCAGTTGACTACGATATGTTTTATTACAAGGGAATGCTTTTGTTTTACGCAAACAAATTCAATGAATCCTTGCCATACTTTGACAAAGCAATTGCATTGTTACCCAACGAACCAGACTTCTATGCAGGAAAGGGCGAAGCCTATTATTCCTTGGACAATAAAGATTCTGCAATTGTATATTTTGAAAAGGCTTCCAAACTTCCAAATTGTAAGACCAGAGTTTTGCTATTAATGGGAGAAATCTATCAAGACCAAAATAAAATTGAAAATGCTTTAACTGCATATAAAACAGCTTTGGGACAATTAGCCCCCAGTGATGATAGTTACCAAAACAGCTCATTCAACTTAGGACTTATGCAACAACTGACAGGAAAGTTGCCCGAAGCAAAAGAGACTTTAGAAAAACATATTTCTGCATATCAGACAGACTTTCACGCAATGGCAAAATTAATTCAAGTGTATTATTCACTTATTGAATTTGACAAAGCTCTTCCATATAAACAAAAACTTTATGCAGCCCACAAAGCAAAAATATTGCAAGAAGAGATGAAAGATATGTTTTGCTTTGACCAGTTTATATGGAATGGCAAACGAGTAATGGCATTTGAGAATTTTGACGAACCTGACGACTTTATGTTTGTGAAGCATCATTTTTACATAATGGACGACAATGGAAAAATTGCATATCGTATTGACTCTGAATCAAGCGTTGCAATTAGAATGAATGGTTCAAAGAACAAATATGTTTTGTGTTTAGTAAAGGGCGAATCTCATTTTACATATTGGCAGTATGTTTTCAACGACAACTATAAGTATCCCGAATTAAAGACAGCAGTTTTGGACATCTTAAACGACAAAGTAAAGCCAAGCGGCTCTTTCATTCCAAGTAAGACAAATCATTAACGTGAGAAGAAGCACAGCATATAACGCGGGTTTGGCAAAAGTGGCGGTTCAGTTCTCCGCAGACACATTTGTGGTTAATCAAAGTTTGGTTTTCCGAATCAACATTTGTGGTGAAAATCGCCACCTTCGCCAAGCGCCAGAACGTTAAAATAAGTTACCGCAATCTAGACCTGCAAGGTTTTTAAAACCT
>JAVHQG010000258.1:1686-12507 GCA_036171035.1 Bacteroidales bacterium | reverse complement strand
ACCCTTCGGGTCAGTGTTTACGATACTATTGCAAGTGAGAAATGTTAGTTATTTATTTTATTTCCCCTAATGTAAAAAATTACCGATTACCGTTAACTGCTTACCATTAAAAAAATTTGGAAACGAATTTCTTATTCCCCTTATTTATTTCTTTTTGGACCTGCGTCAATTACATTCTGCGGAACATCGTCTTTGAACATTTTAAAGTTCTCGATATAACGGGCTGCCAGATCATCAAATTTTCTCCAATATTCTTCTTTATTCCCCCATGCATTCGATGGTTCAAACACATCATCGGGAACACCCGGACATGATGCCGGTACATCAAATCCAAATATCTTATCCTTACGGAATGCAACCTTATCAAGATGACCCATCAATGCAGCATTCAACATGTTTCTGGTGTGACGAATACTGATACGTTTTCCAACACCAAATTTTCCGCCCACCCAGCCGGTATTTACAAGCCATACAGTTGCATTATTTTTTTCCATTTTGTTTCTAAGCAATTGCGCATAAAAATAGGGATGATGAACCATGAATGGAGCCCCAAAACAAGCACTGAAAGTAATTTCAGGTTCAATGCCCAATCCCAATTCTGTTCCTGCTATTTTCGATGTATATCCGCTAATGAAGTGATAAATTGCCTGTTCTGGATTTAGGCGGGCAATAGGAGGCATCACACCTTGTGCATCACAAGTGAGAAAAATAATATTACTAGGTTGCGTTTTAACCATCATTTCTTTTACCGAATTTGGGATAAAACTCAAGGGGTAGGAAATACGTGTATTTTCAGTTATACCTTCATCGTCCAAATCAATCTGACGAGAGGCAAGGTCAAACACCACATTTTCTAAAATTGCTCCAAAACGATGCGTACAGGCATGTATTTCGGGCTCTTGTTCGGGAGATAATCTTATGGCTTTTGCATAGCAGCCACCTTCAAAATTAAACACACTTTGATCGCTCCAGCCATGTTCATCGTCACCAATCAACTGGCGAGATGGATCAGCCGATAAAGTGGTTTTCCCCGTTCCGCTTAATCCGAAGAACAAAGCTACATCGCCATTTTTACCTACATTTGCAGAGCAGTGCATTGCCATCACATCTTGCAGAGGCAACAAATAATTCATTATTGTAAAAACACTTTTTTTGATTTCTCCGGCATAGCTTGTATTTGCAATGATAGCCATACGTTTTGAGAAATCAATAATGATTCCTGTTTCACTGAGTGTGCCATCAATCCTTGGATCTAACTTGAATGAGGGAGATACAATAATGGTAAAATCAGGAATAAATGTTTTTAATGTTTGTATATCATTAATTGGTATTAAAACTGTTCTTGCAAAAAGACTTTGCCATGCTTTATCGGTAATAACTCTCACTTTCAACCGATATTCGGGATCGGCACCGGCATATAAGTCCTGTACAAAAAGTTCTTCTCCCTGTAAAAACGCCTGCATACGATGGAGTATTCCATTAAATTTTTCCTGACAAAGTGGTCGATTATTTTTACCCCAGTCAATTTTATCATCGGTTGACGATTCGCTAACAAAATATTTATCGTTAGCTGCCCGGGCTGTCCATTTTCCTGTATGTACAAGAAAAGCACCACCATTGACCAATTTCCCTTCATTGCGAAAAATGGCTTCTTCAATCAATGCAGGTTCTTTTAAGTTCCAAAAAACCCTATCGAGATAGGTTAATCCATGATTTTTTAAACCATACTCACTTTTAAATTCTGCGGCATGTTTTTGTGCCGGCGTATCAAATTCTAAATATTTGCTCATTTCCAGTCCCTCACTAATTTACGTTGACCAATAAATAATTCATTTGACGAATTTGGGTCAATCACCCATTTAATTCGCTCAACACCTTCAGTAATATCTTTTATAGATCCACAGAAGGATATACGCAAATGCCCTTCTGCCCCAAATTCAATACCCGGAACCGTCAAAACCCTTACCTTATCAAGCAGTAGCTTCGACAACTGTGTTGAATCTTTGCTATATGCGCTAAAATCAACAAATGAATAAAATGTCCCTTCAGGAATACATATTTTTAAACCATCGATTGTTTTAAGATATTGCACCAGCACGTCTCTGTTGTTTTGCAATGTAAGTCGCAAACTTTCAACATATGACTGTATCCCATTTAATGCACCAATAGCTGCCTTTTGCAGAAGGATAGACGGTCCGGATGTTTGATGCCCCTGAATGTTTGACATTACTTTTATCAGTTTTTTATTGGCAACCGCCCAACCAATGCGAAACCCGGTCATTGCATATTGTTTTGAAACACCATTGATAATAATCAATTTTGAATTTTCCAACTCTTTGGTGCTATAATCAAATGGATTTGCTACTTTCTTTCCGTCAAAAATCAAGCGGTGATAGATATCATCTGACATTAGATAGATACCTTTTTGTTCGCAGAATTCAACAATTTGTTTGATGAGTTCCGGAGGATAAATCACGCCGGTTGGATTATTCGGACTGTTGATGATAATTAGCTTTGTGTAGGATGTAACATTACGAGTAATATCCTGCAAGCTTGGATAAAATGTGCCATCTTCAGCATATACCGGAACAGGAATTCCACCACATAATTTTATCATTTCAGGATAGCTCACATAATATGGTGCCATAAAAAGCACTTCATCTTGTGGATTTAAGATTGCCTGCATAGCCACCATAATAGCTTGTTTTGCCCCACTGGAAGCAATTACATTTTCAGGTGAAACTGTCTGATTATAATAATCTAACGTATAGCGAATAATTGCCTGCTTCATTTCAATAGTGCCATCAACCGGTGCATAACGAATTTCTCCGGAATTTAGCAATCCTGCCGCTGTTGTGATAGCATCAAAAGGAGCTTTACTTTTTGGTTCTCCACCCCCAAGGTGAATAACAGGCTCTCCCTTGGCTTTTAAAATGGAAAAGGTTTCGTTTAATTTTAACGTTGCGGATTCGCAAACACCCATTCCAATCAAACTTATACTCATATTTGCATGTTTTTAATTAAATTTACTATATTTTATATTTTCGTAAAGGGTCAAAAATATGAATATTATTATTGAAAAAACAAATTCTATTACTTTTTAAAAGTGTTATAAAATACATACTGATTATTTTTCAGTCGGAACTATAATTTGCTGATTGATTCAACTTCATTATTTTTCTTTTGTATGGCTGTGCGAATACTCACATTCAGCTCAAATCCTATCAGAATAATCATGGCATTAAAATAAATCCAAAGCATAAAAATAATCAGTGTACCAATAGAGCCATACAGTATATTGTATTTTGTAAAATTATTTACATAAAAATTAAATCCTTGCGATATAAGCAGTATAAGTATAGTAGCCAATGTGCCACCTGCTGAAAAAAATCTATATCGCACTTTTTTTGCCGGAGCAAAATAATACAGAAACGAAATACAAAAGAAGCAAAATGCAACAATAACAATAAATTCAGCAAAATTTAGCAAAAACACGGTTACCGTATGCAAAACAATGTTATGTGTTTCAAAATAATTAAACAATAAATGGCTTCCAACAATAAGTCCAATACAAAAAACAATCATTACAGTAAGAACCACAAAAAGAAAAATTGAAACAAGTCTTTGTGAGATCACACCTCGTGATTCCACCGTGTAATATGTACGATTGAATGATGCAATCATAGAATTGATGCCATTTGTAGAAAAATATAATGTAAATAATATACCAATCGACATAAGTCCTCCACGCGGTCTGCTTGTAATATCCAAAACCACATCAATAACCTGTTTGCTGGCTTTTTCGGGCAAGAAACCTTGCAACATCACAAAAAATTGTGATTGAAAATTCTCTATTGGCAAATATGGTATCAATGTGAATAAAAAAATAATACCCGGAAATATTGCCATAAAAAAATTATATGAAATACCGGCCGACTTCTCTGCAATGGCATCTTTTTGTATGCCTCTGATGAAAAAGCCTCCAACATCATACAAGCAAAGTCCATCAAATCCGGGCAGCACAATTCTCTTCAGCAAGCTTATTGCTACAACTACAGGTTTTGAAGCTTGAACCTTGTTCAAAAATTTATTTTTCTTTTGCAATTGTGGCATTCCTAAAATTTAGTAACTACTCAACACAGAGGCACCGATAGCACGGAGTTACACAGAGATTAACCTTTTGGGCAAATTGCAAACTCTTTTGTAACAAGTGATATAAGTTGTTCTGTAATATTTTCACAATTAAAATTTATCAGCAATCCCTTTGGTTTTCCCGTAAGATTCAAATACGATAAAAGTTGCGCTTTGTACAACGGAATCATCTGTTCTACTGCCTTCTCTTCCACAATGATTAAATCGTTTACGAGTAAATCAAGTTTTAAAATTCCACCTAAGTCCTTTCCTTTATAGTGTACCGGAACATATATTTGTGACTTTACAAACAATCCCGCACTTGTCATTTCATCAATAAAACACAGCTCATAAACCGATTCGAGCAATCCTGGACCAAGATGTTTGTGCACTTCAATAGCACAACCAATTATTTTGTATGAAATTTCATTTATGTATTTTTGAGTAATCATCTCTGTGTTTCTCTATGTTCTCTAAGTCTCTGTGGTTTTTTTACATTATTTCTTTTACCGTTGAATAGTAACAAATTTTGAAATATCTCCAAACCTACAAGATTTTTACAAAATCACATAAACAATATTAAAAAATATCGAGTATCTTCGTGAAGTTTGAATCAATCATTCATAAATCATCATTGCCATGTTTTCAGATAAACCGTTTACAATTGATAGAATTTTTAGAATTTTTATATCCTGCTTGCTGATTGTAGCAGGTATTTTTTTACTACAGTACTTAAGCGGAGTTTTGATACCCTTTGTCGTAGCATTAATTTTTGCCTACCTAATGGATCCGTTTGTTGATGTAGTACAAAAAATTATTAAAAAACGTTCCTTTTCAGTTTTGGTAAGCATCCTTCTTATTGTTGGCGTTTTGTGGCTGCTGGGGATTCTAATTTACCCCATTGTTTCGAAGGAGCTTTCACACATGGGCAATATTTTATCAGAACTTTTAAAAGATTCTCAAGTCAAACAACGTGCAATGAGTGTATTACCACAAGATATGTGGCAATACTTACAAGATTTTGCAACCAAACAAGACGTTCAGAATTTTTTTAGTACTAAAAGCCTGACTTCAATGTTTGGAAATGTTTCACAAAAGGCTCTTCCGGGCATTCTGGGCTTTTTCTCAGGTGCCGTTAGCCTATTACTTGGTATAGCGGGCATTGCGATTATCCTTCTATATATGATTTTTATTCTTCTTGATTATGATGCCCTTATTGCGCAATGGAAAAATATGATTCCACCTCAACATCGAAATTTTATTTTAGAACTTATTGCTGATTTCAAATTAGCAATGAATAAATATTTCCGTGCGCAGGCACTTATTGCATTGATTGTTGCTACAATTTTTTCTGTCGGATTTTATATTATCGGATTACCTTTAGGTATTTTGCTTGGAATTTTTATCGGAATATTATGTATGATTCCATATCTGCAATATCTTGGTCTCATCCCCGCACTATTTCTTGCGCTTATGCACTCACTCGAAACAGGTCAAAGCTTTGGTATAACTCTTTTGTATGTCGGAATTATTTTTTTCGTAGTTGAAATTGTTCAAGATGCACTACTAACGCCCAAAATTATGGGAAAAGTTATTGGAATGAACCCTGCCATTATTTTACTTTCAATTTCAATCTGGGGGAAATTGCTTGGTGTTCTTGGTTTGCTAATTGCACTGCCACTGACCTATTTTTTATTATCGTATTACAAACGATTTGTAATTAATAGTGAGAAAAACAGCACACCTCCAAACTAATCAATTATAATATCCGGCAACAAATCCCATGAATTGGTTTCTTCCAATAGTATATTTTCTGATTTTGACTTTTCTGATTTACAATTTGCCATTTTTTGAAATAGATGGAATATCAAGGAAAAAGCTTATAATACTGTTCTCAATAAAAATATGTTGTGGTATTATTTTAATATTCATTTATCAATTTTACTATAACTGCGGATTCCAATCTGATTTGGATTTTTTTCATCGTGATGGCATAAAAATATTTAACGTTCTGCACCAAAATCCTATTGATTATATTCGGTTGGTTACCGGCATCGGATCAGACGCATCCAATCTTTCGTCTTATACTTCAACTACAGAACTATGGAATAAGCCATTTAATTACAACCTCTATAATGACAACCGAACAATTATTAGAATCAATGCCGTTTTGTGTTTGTTTTCTTTTTCAAATTTTTATGTTCATTCAATGTTTTTTACTTTTTTCTCATTTTTAGGACTAACTGCTCTTTACAAGGCTTTTGTTCCATACTTAAATGATAAAAAAATCGAATTAATGATCTCTATCTATCTTATTCCCTCTGTACTCCTTTGGACATCCGGTATCATAAAAGAAAGTGTTGTGATTTTTGCTTTAGGATTTTTGGTTTATGGAATATTTAATTCCCATTTAAAAAAAATAAAACTAAAATATCTGATTCCTATTATTTTTGGTTTTTTTTTACTACTTTTTTCAAAGTTTTACTTCCTTTTTGCCATCCTTCCCGGGCTTATTGCTTACTGGTGGATTGAGCAAACAAAACATAAAAACATATTGTTAAAATTTGTGTTTACACATGCCTTGTGTCTATTTCTACTTTTCACAGTTAAATTTATTAAGCCAGAATATTACTTTCCGGATATTCTACACCAGAAACAATTTGATTTTATTTTTATGGTAAAACATTCTACTTATTTGGGTAGTTATATTCAAATTCCCAGAATTGATAATACATTGATGAGCTTATTGAAAAATTCCATTCCGGCATTTACCAATACTTTATTTCGACCACATATTTTTGAAACAACCTCTTTTCCTATTTTTATTTCTGCTCTTGAAAATCTCCTTATTATATGTTCTTTGACGTTCTTCTTATATTTTTCCAAACTCAAAGGAATATTAAAAAATCATATATTTTTAGTTACCATTTCTTTTGTGGTAATTTTATTCGTATTATGTGGTCTCATTACGCCGGTACTTGGATCTTTGGTAAGATACCGGACACCTGCATTACCTTTTTTATTAATCACTTTTTTATTAATTTTTGATAAAAACAAATATAAAAATTCCAGATTATATCGAATTTTAAATAGCACAAAAAAACCCGCTTGAGCGGGTTTTTATATTTTAGTTTTTTCTAAGTTTCATTTTTAGCTTCGCCACATATTTTTCAGCTTTTCGTCCTTCTTGCGATTTAGAATATTCCTTG
This sequence comes from Bacteroidales bacterium, assembly GCA_036171035.1. Lineage (GTDB taxonomy): Bacteria > Bacteroidota > Bacteroidia > Bacteroidales > GWF2-35-48 > GWF2-35-48. The sequence continues at coordinate 5,167 of JAVHQG010000258.1, read as the reverse complement.
TCAACTCTCTCGTAAATTTTCAATGCATTTTCAAAATCACCTAGCTTTTCATATGCAAATCCGGCTTTCATTAAATAGATTGGCGTAGTAAAATCATTCACAACTTTATCAGCAGCTTTCACATAAAAAGTCACAGCCTCTTTAACCTTACCAAGCTCCATATTTGCATCACCAATAGCTCCAATAGCAATAGGTCCAAGCATTTTATCGCTCGATTTAAAATCTTTAAGTGAAGCAATTGCCTTATCATATTCTTTTAATCTCAAATAGCAAATTCCGGCATAATAGTGTGCAAGATTTCCACTTTTTGTACTCCCATATTCATTTACAATATCAGAAAAACCTAAATTGTTACCATCTCCTTTAAGTGCTAAACGAAAAGAATCTTTTTCAAAATATTGTTCTGCAACAAACATTTGTGTCTGTGCCTCTTCTTGTTTCGGCTTTAGGTACAAGGTGCGATAAGCCAAATATCCACCTACAATCACAACAATTGCACCTATTACAATAGACAGCATTTTTTTATTATCTTCAATAAACTGCTCTGTTCTGCTTAAAGCACTTTCAACCATCTCAAGATTATCTTGATTTGATTCCTTAACTTTTTCAGCCATATCTTATTATTAAAATTTTAAGACCGCAAATGTAATTTTATTTTTATGAAATTTTATAAAATCCTACTATTTTTTTCATTTTTACACCCATCATTCACGTTCTAATGGTCACAACTATTCATCTTTAGGATATTTTTAAAAAAAATCCGCTCGGTAGCCGACACTCAACATCAAACTTAAAACTTGAAATAAGGTACATTCAACATTTATCAAAAAATTGATATTTATCAGGAAACTTTTTATACTATTTTTGTTTCCATTGTGTGTTTTATTTTTAATTTTGCCACTCATTTATTAAAATACATGGACGAAAAACTGGAATATATTATCAAGGAATCAACCAGAATTTTTTTCAAATACGGAATAAAAAGTATGTCTATGGACGATATCGCCCACGAACTTGGGATGTCTAAAAAGACACTATATCTATACGTAGAAAACAAAACAGAACTGGTTCAGAAAATCCTTGATCACCAGCTCAACTGCCAATGCAGCGAAAAAGACCAGATTCAGGGAAAAAAACTAAACGCTATTGCAATTCTTCTCGAAGTAAGTAAAATAATAAACAAACACTTGAGAGAGATGCACCCATCTGTAACTTACGATTTACAAAAATATTATCCCGAATTATTCAAAAAATATCTTGAGAAAAAAAGAGAAGAACTCTATACCGATATTCAACACAACATAGAACAAGGGATTGCAGAAGGTTTATATAGAAACGATCTCAACATTGAGCTGATAGCTAAAATATATCTGAAGAAATTAGAAACCATTCACGATCCTGAATTTTTACCATCCAATGAATTTAATATTGAAAATATTTTTGATGTGATATTTGAAAGCCACATCCGTGGAATAGCCAATAAAAAAGGAATATCATATCTTGAAAAACAGAAAAAAACATTGAATTTTAATCTATAATATATGCGCAATTTTTTTAAACAAAACATAATTATTATCACAGTATTTTTTTTCACGCTACAACTAAATGCTCAACAGAAACAAGAAGTCAGCGGAGATAAATCGCTATCGTTGCAGGAAGCTGTTGACTTTGCATTAAAAAATAGTGCAGACATAAAAAATGCACAAATTGATATTGAAATTGCTAAAAAGAAAATTTGGGAAACCACATCTATTGGGCTTCCACAGTTATCTGGTAAAATTTCTTACCAAAATATTTTCAATGTACCGGCATTAAGTTTTGGCAAAGCTCTATATCTTCCCGAAAACATACCCGATGCAACACCCATTGACATGGCTCTTATGAGAAAACTTTATGTTGATGTTCCCCCTATGGCACTTGGTGTAAAAGAAAACACAACTTTTGACCTCACACTTTCGCAGATTCTTTTTAGCGGCGAATATCTTGTAGGAATACAGGCTTCCAAAACATATAAAATGATAAGCGAACAAGGTGTAAAAAAAGTCGAAAACGACATACGTGAAAATGTTTCAAACTCCTATCAACTCATACTTATGCTCGATAAAAATAAAAAAACACTTGATACTACACTTTTAAATGTTTCAAAAGTTGTTAAAGAATTAGTCGAAGTTAATAAAGCAGGCTTCATGGAAGAATCTGATGTTGACCAAATCAGGCTCACTGAATCAAACATGAAATCTGCCATTGGCACAATCGAACGACAAATTGAAGTTGCAAAAAACCTTTTAAAAATGCAAATAGGACTTCCAACAGAACAGCAAATAGTTTTAACCGACAAACTAAACGAGCTGCTACTCAATTCAGAAGCAACAAACGCTTCCACTGATCAATTTAATGCTTCAAACAACATTAGCTTCCAAATGCTCGAAACACAAGAGAAACTCACACAATTAAACCTCCGCAGATACCAGGCTCAATGTTTGCCCACAATTGTTGCTTTTTACAGACATGAAGAATTAGATAAAACCCCAACATTTAATTTTGCTCCAAAAGATGTTCTTGGTATTTCTGTTGATATTCCCATTTTTGCCAGTGGACAACGACATGTAAAACAACAACAGGTAAAACTTGAACTTGAAAAAATTAAAAATACAAAAGAAAATGTAACAAAAGCTCTTACCATTGAATATGCGCAAGCTTTAGCAGCTCTTAATAATGCAAAAGAAAAATATACAAATGAAAAGCAAAACGTTGAACTTGCTAAAAGAATCGCTACAAATACATTGAAAAAATACAGAAATGGAACATCAACAAGCATGGAGCTGGCACAAACACAAACGCAATCACTACAAACACAAATCTCCTTATCGCAAGCCATGTATGAAGTACTTATCGCAAAAAACAAACTCGAAAAAGTTCTTTCTGCTAATAAAAAATAATCTGTTAATTTTATCACAGTTTTCTGTATTTTCTTTTTAGAAATAACATCTTTTCCCAAATTATCACTATTTTTGTTTAAGTACAGATAAATATTGTTTAATCTTTAAATTCTATTTTATGAAGAAATTACACTTTTTGAAAATCTCTTTATCCGCAATTCTGTTTATTGGAATATTCAGTTTTACGGCTATCACAAAGACCTACGCTCAAGAAATGACAGAATACACCTGGAGCGATTACAAAACAAAATTCTCGGTTCCGACATCTTTTACCGTTTCAAAATCATCTGGCGAACAATGGGAAGGCAGCAACGATGATATCACATTAAGCCTGTTCCCTCGCAAAGGCGAAAATCTTACCCAAAGAGAAATGGACAAACAACTCAGAACATGGGCAAGAGACGAAAGTGTTATCGAACTTGGTGAAATTACTGATGTTGACAGTAAAAAACTTAACGGCTATTGGGGTGTTTTCATTGAAGGTAAAAAAGAAGGATTAGAAGACACTGTCCTTAAAATTTTGTACAGTTTTATCCCAATTT
>JAVHQG010000258.1:0-1586 GCA_036171035.1 Bacteroidales bacterium | reverse complement strand
AAAGAAGGATTAGAAGACACTGTCCTTAAAATTTTGTACAGTTTTATCCCAATTTAATCTGAAATTTATTAAAAAGCCGGCTAATATATCGGCTTTTTTTATTTTTCAAATAGGGGATAATTCAATTATATTTGTCTCTTAATATATACGAACAGAATAAACTTTCTCAACAATCTGGATACTTCCACAATTTAAAAACTGGTATTTACTTAAACCAAATTATCCTAAACAACTATCTAAATATTTAATTTTAATGAATCCAAATTCAATGTATTATGAAAACCTTATCTACCATTATCTTAGTCGGCGCAGCTTTCCTGTTCCTAAACAATGGGCTATTTGCCAAGCAATTTAAAGAATCAAAATCTGAAAAGAAATCCGTTAAAACTAATTCTTCAAAATCGATCAATGCAGGTTGTGCTCCCGGAGCAACTTCAACCTATCTTGAATTAAACAATGTAAGGGCACTGATTCATACCGGTGGCGACATGTGGTGGGATCTACAGGGAATTGCGAAATACGAAGTTCCCAAAAACTCCGGTAAAACTGCTCTCTTTGCCGGCTCCTTATGGATCGGTGGAACCGATGTAAACGGACAACTAAAACTTGCCGCTATGATGTTCAGGGATGGCATTGACTACTGGCCGGGACCTCTTATTGCAAGCGGTGCAAGTCAAGCCACAGTTACTCCGGATATTTGTGCTGCTTACGATCGCCATTTTGTGGTGTCAAAAGCAGAAGTGGCACAATTCAGGACATGGTACAACTCAACCCCTGCTCAACAGGCTAGTAATTATCCAAACTATCAGATTCCAAATATTATCAGCAACTGGCCTGCTCATGGTCCTGCCGGCGGATATGATGCATATCTGGCTCCTTTTTTTGATAATAACAACGATGGTTTATATAACCCTGATGACGGCGATTATCCATATTTCGACCTTGACAACACTTTACCCTGCGGCACTTCAAGGGAAAACAGGGTTCCACACCTGTATGGCGACCAAAGCATGTGGTGGGTTTTTAATGATGCCGGTAACCTTCATACAGAAACAAACGGCGAAGCAATTGGTCTTGAAATAAGAGCTCAGGCTTTTGCATATGCAACAAATGATGAGTTAAATGATATGACTTTTTACAACTACAACCTCATTAACCGATCGACATACACATTAAATGAAACTTATGTAGGAATCTGGACAGATGCTGATCTTGGTTATGCTAGTGATGACTATGTGGGCTGTGATGTTTCTCGCGGACTGGGGTATATCTATAATGGAAAATCTATTGATGGCAATGGTCAACCCGAGGCATATGGTGGACCAACTCCTCCTCCACCTGCTTTGGGAATTGATTTTTTGGAAGGGCCTTATCAAGATAACGATGGTGAAGATAATTTATCAAGTTGGGACAACAACAATATCATCAACTGTACTGATGGTTACAGGGTTAACCGCACAACTGGTGAAAAAGTACTGATTGGTCCCGGAAATATTTTAAACGGAAATATCAATGGTTTAAATTTTGGCGATAGCATTGCTGATAATGAAAGATGGGGGATGAGACGGTTTATATATTATAATAAT
>JAVHQG010000257.1:11145-12538 GCA_036171035.1 Bacteroidales bacterium | reverse complement strand
AAAAATACTCCATTGATTTAATAATGTAAAAGCAAGACCAATACTCAATACAAGCAAGTTTTCGTTTTTTAAAATCTGAAAAACAATTGTAAGAATCAAAAAAGTAACAAGTATGGCAGGCAGTGAAGAAGCCATATCGCACACACCAAAAATTTTATAAAAAAAAGCTGTTAAAAAAATTGTTGGCCACCTGTAAGAATAATGATCATTAAAATCTGTCACATGATGATTCAGATTATTTGCCAGACTAGCATAGGTCATATCATCATAGCCATAATGGCCAATGTATGCAAAATGATGATATAAAATGGTAACAATAAAACTAAAAAGTAAGATCAGATAAGAATAAAATAATTTATTTTTCATTTGAGTTATAATGAAGATTTCAGAAGTCTGAATAACAAATTATCACAATTGAGAAAAATCCACAGAACTACACTTTTTGATCAATCAAATAATTATTTCGATCGTTTGCATTTCGTGAAATAAGCTCGCCTAGAAATCCGGCTAAAAACATTTGTGAACCCATGATTGCGGATGTTAAGGCAAAATAGAACAAAGGTTGATCGGTAACATTTCGAGGTTGAATATTTTGAAAGTTAAAATATATTTTTTCACCTATCAGCCACATGGCAACCATTCCTCCGGCAAGCAGCATTAACATGCCCCATACACCAAAAAAGTGCATAGGTCGCTTCCCAAATTTTGACACGAACATAATTGACATGAGATCAAGTGGTCCATTGATAAAACGGTCGAGTCCAAACTTTGTAACACCATATTTTCTTTCACGATGCTGCACTACTTTTTCACCAATTTTCGTAAACCCTGTCCATTTTGCAATTACCGGAATATAACGGTGCATCTCGCCATATACTTCAATGGATTTAACAACAGCTTTTCGGTATGCTTTCAGTCCGCAATTAAAATCATGCAAATAAATGCCACTCATTTTACGAGTTGCCCAATTGTATAATTTGGTAGGAATTGTTTTAGTAATTGGGTCGTAGCGTTTCTTCTTCCAACCGGAAACAAGGTCGTAACCATCTTTAATTATCATCGTGTAGAGTTCCGGGATTTCATCAGGACTATCCTGCAAATCTGCATCCATAGTAACAACTACATCGCCCTGCACATCACGAAAGCCACAATTCAATGCAGCAGATTTCCCATAATTTCTGCGGAACTTTATCCCACGGATATTTGAATTTTCTGCACTTAATTTTTCAATTATTTCCCACGACTTATCCTTACTTCCATCATCAACATAAACAACTTCGTAAGAAAATTTATTTTCGTCCATTACCTTTACAATCCACTGTGTTAATTCGCCCAGTGATTCGTCTTCATTAAGCAACGGTATAACTATTGAAATATCCATATTAAAATAATT
>JAVHQG010000257.1:0-11045 GCA_036171035.1 Bacteroidales bacterium | reverse complement strand
TCATTCATTGCCTCATCATAAGGGGTTCCTTGTTTTTTAACAAAAATTGAAACAATTAGTGAAAATAAAAATCCCCAAAACACAAAGCCAAGAATAACAAAAAACGACATTGAGAAAGGAGTAGTCATTTTTTTTGTCATATCCATCGCCACTTCAATCTGCTGATCAGTCATAGTTCCTTGCTTCATCATACTTTGTTCAGCAATTTCAAATATTTTATCAAGTGCACTCGGATCAATAAATTTAAAAAAAATAAATGTATAAAAAGCAAATATTATCGAAGCAAATAAACTAATCAACACCCCTGATCCAAGCGATTTTCCATAAGTTATTTTCCCAAAATTAATTTTATCGCGGAAATTCTTTGTACCAAAAAAAATCCCACCAATAATAATCGCATAATTTAGCCATTGGGCTACACTCTGATTTTCAACGCCTATTACATAAAAAACAACCCCTTCAATAATTAATGCCATACCGGTGATTGCACCATAGGTAGCAGAATTTTTAAAAAATGCAGATTTTGCCTGTTCCATACTTTAAATTAGTGTTTAATAATAAATTTCTCAATATGAAGCAAAGATATATATTTTACGTTTACTACAATGTATCATAGAAAATGTATAAAAAAATCAATTAAAATTAAGTTTGAAAATTTGAGTTATTCCGTATTTTTGCAACAGATAATAAAAAAAGTACTACATGAACGAGACCTCTCTAACCGCTGAAATAGAAACTTTATTAAATGACTTTACTATTCAGGCAAAAATCACAAACGACCCACTACAAATACGACTTCATGAAATTTGTCTTCATCTTCTCACTCTTACCGATAAACAAAAAGCACAAAACGCAGTTCATTCCATTATCAAAACAGGCTTAATTATTCTGCAAGACTTAAATCTTGATTTCACCTCTGTAATTGGATATTCCCTGCATGTAGCGTTAAAGGAATCGATTATTACAATCGATGAAATCAAACAAATTTTTCATCCTGATGTGGTACAATTAGTTGATGGCTTACAAAAAATCAGCAAATTAGATACTGCAAAATATTCAAATCATACTGACAACTTTATAAAACTATTACTTACCATTTCAGATGATTTAAGAGTAATCTTAATAAAACTTGCAGAACGTGTTTACCAAATGCGTAACATAAATTCTTATGACGATGAATTTCAGAAAAAGATAGCAACCGAAGCATCTGAATTATATACCCCAATAGCACACCGAATTGGTTTATATAAAATCAAATCCGATTTTGAAGATTTGTGTATGCAATATCTTTCTCCTGATAAATATAATTCCATTAAAGAAAAACTATCTACCATTCAAAAAGATTTGGATACATACATTGCAGATTTCATTGCACCTCTCAATGTTAAACTGCTTGACAATGGAATTAATTGCAGCGTATTTGGACGTGTAAAATCTGTTCCATCCATATGGAAAAAAATGCAGGCACAAGCCGTTGAATTTGATAAAGTTTATGATTTATTTGCTATCAGGATCATTATTAACTGTGAAATAGAAAGTGAAAAAGCTGACTGTTGGAAAGCATATTCTCTTGTTACAGAAGAATACACTCCGAATCCCAAACGATTGCGCGACTGGATTACCGTTCCCAAAAGCAGCGGCTATGAATCGCTGCACACCACAGTTATTGGACCTGAAGGGAAATGGGTTGAAGTTCAGATTCGCACAAAGCGCATGAATGAAATTGCAGAAAAAGGATTTGCATCTCATTGGAGATATAAAGACCAAAAGAAAAATCAAAGCCAGACTGAATTGTTTTCGTTAATCAGGGAAGCCCTTGAAAAACCGGCAAGCAGCAAAAATTCTACAAGCAAAGAGAAAAAACAACTTTATACAGATGAAATATATGTTTTTACCCCAAAAGGTGATCTGAAAAAGTTGCATAGCGGGTACACAGTGCTTGACTTTGCATATGAAATACATTCTGATATCGGCAGTGCCTGTACCGGTGCTGTTGTAAACGACAAAATGGTCCCATTAAAACATGTATTGTTCAACGGTGACACAATAAAAATCATCACAACAAAAAATCAAAAGCCAAATCATTCATGGCTTGATTTTGTAAATAGTCCAAAAGCAATTTCAAAAATAAAGCATACATTAAAAGCTGAAGAATTCAAAGATGCAGACGAGGGAAAAGAAATCATCAAGCATAAATTTGAAAATTTTGAACTCGAATTTAATGACATTAATTTAAACAAACTTGCCACATTCTACAAATGCGAGAACACGATTGAGATGTATCAATTGATGGGTGAGGGAAAACTTGATGCAACTAAAATCAGAAAAGCACTACTTTCAACAGAAAAAGAAGAATCATCAAAACAATCAATATCATCAGAACCTGAAAATACTTTTTCTAATTCTAAAGCCACTTCCAACAAAAGCGATTATTTACAAATTGACAATCAATCTGCCTCCTATGGATACATGTACTCACAATGTTGCAATCCCGTGCCTGGCGATAAAATATTTGCATTTGTAACCGTCACAAAAGGTATAAAAATTCATAAAACCAATTGCCCAAATGCCAGAGAACTAATTATTAAATTTCCATATCGAGTTATCGAAGCTCAATGGAAAAACATTAGCAATAGTACATCGTTCACAGCAAATCTTAAAATTTCAGGACACAACACACTAGGTATTGCAAACAAAATCACAAAATTAATATCAAATGAATTACACCTTAATATGCGTTCTATTAAGATTGAAGAACTTCCCGGAAACCGATTTGAAGGGACAATTGGTATTTATATAAATAGCATAGAACATCTTAATAAAGTTATTGCACGAATAAAAAAAATAAAAGAAGTTGTGAGCGTGCAAAAGCTTGATTAAATATAACAATTTGTCTGTTTGCCAAAAAAAATATAAGTTTGAATTTTTAACGACATTTAAACTTATGCTAAAAAAAATATTCAAAAAAAAACCCATCGAAGGCTTACTCACCGAAGTAGAAGACGAACATAGCTTAAAAAAAACACTTACCGCAACAACGCTTATTGCGCTAGGTGTTGGCGCAATTATTGGTGCCGGCTTATTCGTTAGAACAGCCGCAGCCGCAGCAAATAACGCCGGACCATCTGTAACCATTGGATTTATCATTGCCGGAATCGGATGTGCTTTTGCAGGATTATGCTATGCTGAATTTGCTTCAATGATACCTGTTGCAGGCAGTGCATACACATACTCTTACACAACCATGGGAGAAATGGTTGCCTGGATTATTGGATGGGATCTTGTTCTTGAATATGCGCTGGGAGCCGCTACAGTAAGCATTGCATGGAGTGAATATTTAAACAAACTACTCGGATATTTTGATATGCGTATTCCATATGAATGGAGTCACTCTCCTTTCGAAGTACTAAAAGATGCCGGAGGAACGGTGATTGCGCATGGAATGATGAATATCCCGGCTTTGTTTATTGTGTTTTTACTTACTATTCTTCTGATTAAAGGTATCCGTGAATCATCCGTTGTAAACTCAATTATTGTAATCACGAAAGTTGCTATTGTGATTTTGTTTATCATTATCGGCTGGTCATTCATTCAGGGAGCAAACCACACACCTTTTATCCCTGAATCATCAGTTTATACAGATATTCAGGGTGTACCTCACAATTTTGGCGGAATACTCGGAATCCTTGGTGCAGCAGGTGTTGTATTCTTTGCTTTTATTGGGTTTGATGCTGTTTCTACTGCAGCCCAGGAAACTAAAAATCCTAAACGTGATATGCCAATTGGAATTCTTGGATCACTTGCAATATGTACAGTACTCTATATTTTATTTGCATATGTACTCACTGGTGTTGCTGGTGTTGAAGATTTTCGAACAGCCGGAAAAGAAGCCTCTGTTACCTACGCCATACAAACCTATATGCAAGGCTATGGCTGGCTGGCTAAACTTGTCACTGTGGCTATTCTCGCAGGATTTTCATCGGTAATTCTTGTAATGTTATATGGGCAATCACGCGTTTTTTACACAATGAGCAAAGACGGTCTTGTGCCGGCGGTATTTTCAAAAATACATAAAAAATACAGAACACCTTACAAATCAAACTGGCTTTTTCTGATTTTTGTGGGAATATTTGCATCATTTGTCCCTGGTGATATTGTTGGAGATATGACCAGTATCGGAACATTATTTGCCTTTATTCTTGTATGTGCCGGCATTTGGATTCTGCGAAAAACCAATCCCGATCTTCCCAGACAATTCAGAACCCCACTCGTTCCTCTAGTACCAATTTTAGGAATCCTAATTTGTGGAGCCATGATTTATGGACTCGGTTGGGCAAACTGGATCAGACTTTTTATTTGGATGGCTATTGGACTGGTATTTTACTTTGCATACGGCATCAAAAAAAGCAAATTAAGAGACAAGTAATTTTAAAAAACATACTATGACGAACACGCCTGTTTCTGATTTCAAAAAAAGCCTTAATTTGTTTGATTCCACTGCAATTGTAATTGGATCAATGATCGGGTCAGGAATTTTTATTGTAAGCTGTGATGTTGCCCGCACCCTTGGATCACCCGGATGGCTTATGATTACCTGGCTCATAACAGGTATAATGACAATTATTGCAGCATTAAGTTATGGAGAACTTGCCGGAATGATGCCAAAAGCCGGCGGTCAATACGTTTATCTGCGTGAAGCATACAATCCTCTATTTGGATTTCTATATGGATGGACACTTTTTCTCGTAATTCAAACCGGCACCATTGCTGCCGTAGCTATGGCATTTGCAAAATACATGGGTGTTGTGATACCATGGGTTTCTGAAAGCAATGTGTGGCTTACCGTCGGCAAATTAAAATTTACTACAGTACACATTATAGCAATATCTTCTATTTTTCTGTTAACATGGATCAATACACGTGGGGTAAAATCAGGAAAAATAGTTCAAAATTTTTTCACATCAACAAAAGTTCTCGTCATTTTTGGATTACTCATAATTGGATTCATTCTGATTAGTAAAAATGGAACAAATAGCATAAACAGCTCCTATTTCTGGGATGCTGTGTCAACAAAAAATGGTGTACAAATGCCATTATCAGGGATGATGCTTCTCACTGCAATCGGCACAGCCATGGTTGGAACTCTTTTCACATCAGATGCATGGAACAATGTAACATTTACAGGTAGTGAAATAATCAATCCAAAACGGAATATCCCTTTAAGTTTATTTTTGGGAACTCTTATTGTTACTGTGATTTATCTGCTCGTGAATTATATTTATATTGAGATGCTTCCGCTCCGTGGAAATCCTGACGGCATTTCTGTTGTTGAAAAAGGAATTCAATATGCCACAAACGACAGACTTGGCTCTGCGATGTTAAACTTCACTTTTGGTGAAATGGGAGCAATAATAATGGCAGTTTTTATCATGATTTCCACCTTTGGCTGCAACAACGGATTGATTCTTTCAGGCTCACGTGTATATTACAGCATGGCACAAGATGGACTCTTTTTTAAAAAAACCGGAAAGTTAAATAACAAAAGCGTTCCTGCTGCTTCACTTATAATTCAAGGTATTTGGGCTTCATTGTTGTGTTTATCCGGTTCATATGGACAATTGTTAGATTATGTGGTATTCGCTGTACTGATTTTTTATGTACTAACCATTGCAGGGATTTTTATTTTACGAAAAAAACAACCAAACGCAGAACGACCATATAAAGCATTCGGATATCCTATACTTCCTGCTATTTACATTCTTGCAGCACTTCTTGTAATGATTGACCTTCTGATTTATAAACCTGAATTTACCTGGCCCGGATTAATAATTGTCTGCATGGGCATTCCTGTATTCTTTGTATGGAAAAAACTTATCAAGAAAAATAATCCATAAAAAAAACCACATTATTTTGCATAGCCCGATAAAAGAATTACTTTTGTGGCGGGCAAGTCTTGTACGACCAGCTCCTGCTCAATCCCCCCAGGATCGGAAGGTAGCAAGGGTAGGCGGTTGTAGCGGTGCGATACAAGTAGCTTGCCTTTTTTTATTGGTATAAACTCTTCTTTTTTATTCAAATCAGTCCTTCTTCAGAAAAAAATTCCTGTTTCCTTGAAAACTTGCAAATAAATTGTATTTTGGCAAGTATTATTGTAACATTCAATACAAATATGTCATGGCAAAAAAAAAAGTCAGAAATCAACTTAAATTAGAATTTCTGGAATTTGGCATTGCTGATATCAGCATAATCCCAGTACGCTCTGATCATTCAGAAAAAAGTGAAATGGTTACACAGATTCTCTTTGGTGAACATTTTGAAGTGATTCGAACAACTGAAAAATGGGCGCGTATCCGTATGATGTATGATGGATACGAAGGATGGGTAGATAAAAAAGTGATTTCACCTATATCTCGAAGGATCTTTAATAAAATTACTGAAAACGCACATCTTGTTTTGGGAGAAATTACACACAAAGTGTATTTAGGCAAAGAAATATCACCCATCACCATTCTAGCAGGAAGCTCAATCCCATTCTACAAAGGGAAATTCAAATTTAAAATCGGGTCTAAATCCTGTAGATTTAAAGGCAAACCTGTAATCAATTCTAGTGAAGATCACAGAACCACAATAGTTAAAAATGCCAGAGAATTTTTAAACACGCCCTACCTTTGGGGTGGTCGCAGTGCTTTTGGCATCGACTGCTCTGGCTTTACCCAGATTATTTATAAAATGAATGGCATTTTCACCCCTCGTGATGCCGTTCAGCAGGTTCAACACGGTGTTGCTGTTAATTTCGTGAATGAATGCAAACCCGGCGATCTTGCTTTTTTCGATAACGAAGAAGGAAACATCATACACGTGGGCATTCTCACAGGAAACGGCACAATAATCCACTCGTCGGGGAAAGTACGTGAAGATAAAATCGATCATTACGGAATTTACAATATGGATACAAATAGATACACACACAAACTCCGTGTGGTCAAGGATATTATCAGTTATATATCATAAACATAAGTAAATATTGACCTCCATAAATCAGAAACATCCATTTATGGCTCAAAAACTGTTAAAGTAAATACAATTTTACCCTTTAAAATAAAAAAAATGAGTCCACTCCGAAAAGTCCAAAAAATATTTTCCAGCGATTTTTTGCCCTTGATCCCTGAAGGGAAATCGCTGAAAATCAGTGTGCCTTTAAAGTCCCCTTTAGGGGATTTAGGGGTTAAAAGACTTTTCGGAGTGGACTCAAAAATGAAATTCCACTATCTGTTTTTAGCCCTCATATCTATCAGTTTTGTATCTTGTACAGATTATCACAACAAAACTTTAACCAACGAAATGAAAGCAGAAAAGAATAATAGTTTATCAAACGAATCCATTGATGCTACAATACTTGCCATGAATACAAAATTCAATTCTGAAGGGAAAAGTCGTTACGAAAAAAGTGTGAAACAAATAGCACTTTTATGGAGAGAAAATGATGGCGACGAAAAAGCATTTAAAGAATTTTGCCTGAATAATTTTTTCTGCAAAGATGATGCTCTGGATCAAAATTTTCTTAGACTATCAGCAAATTTTGAATCGCTTTATGGATATTATAATCGCATCAGTACTGACCTAAAACTAGCCGTACATCTTGATATGGGTGAAGTTCTTGCAATAGACGAAATATTTGGCGGATATGAGCCTATATCACACATGGTTGAAGATTTTTTTAACAACAAAATAGGTTTTGTGGTGGCACTAAACTTTCCGTATTATTCCTTGAAAGAAAAAATCAATCTCGGCAGTTCGTGGACACGCAAACAATGGGCTTATGCTCGTATGGGAGATGTATTTGCATCAAGAATTCCATCTGATTTACTACTAAAAGAAGGCGAAACCCTTTCTGCTGCTGATTCATACATTGCCTCCTATAACATTTTTATGGGAAATATAGTTACCGAAAACAACAAAACAATTTTTCCAAAAGATATGAAACTCATTACCCATTGGGGGCTGCGTGATGAACTAAAAGCGAATTACAGCAATCAAGAAAATGGTCTGGTAAAACAAAAATTAATATATGAGGTAATGAAAAAAATTATATCTCAAGAAATCCCTGAGAGCATAATTAATATAGATGAATACACTTGGAATCCATTATTAAACAAGGTTTACAAAGATGGGAAGGAAATAATATTTAAACCCGAACCAGATAATAGATATCAACAAATGTTGAATATTTTTAAAGCTGAAAGAGCTATTGATGCCTATAGCCCCAATTTCCCTACATATATTGATAGAAAATTCAACAAGGAAATGGAACTTTCGCAAGAAGAAGTTGAAACTATGTTTGTGCAGTTAATTTCATCACCTCAAGTTAAAAAAGTTGCAGAATTAATTCGCAAAAGATTAGGAAGAAACCTAGAACCCTTTGATATTTGGTACGATGGATTCAAGGCAAGAGGCTCAATTTCTGCGGAAGAATTAGACAAAGCAACTTTAAAAAAATATCCCGACAAAGATGCTTTTGAAAAAGACCTGCCTAAAATACTTGTAAAACTTGGCTTCAAAAAAGACAGAGCTCAATATATTTGCTCAAAGATAACTGTTGATGCCTCACGCGGTGCGGGTCATGCCTTGGGTTCAGAAATGAAATCGGACAAAGCAAGACTGCGTACAAGAGTTACCAAAGAGGGGATGAACTACAAAGGATATAATATTGCCGTGCATGAATTTGGACATAATGTAGAGCAGACAATTTCGCTACAAGACATTGACTACTACATGCTACGGGGTGTTCCAAACACTGCCTTTACTGAAGCACTCGCATTTATTTTTCAAAAACGCGATCTGGAACTACTTGGAATTAAGGATAATGATCCAAATAAATTTCACATGATGGCATTAGATAATTTCTGGGCTTGCTACGAAATCATGGGTGTTTCACTTGTTGATATGAATGTGTGGAAATGGATGTATAAACATCCTGATGCAACAGCAGAACAACTAAAAAATCAAGTGCAAACGATTGCTAAAGAAATCTGGAATAAATATTATGCCAATGTTTTTGGGTCAAAAGATCAACCAATCCTTGCCATTTATTCACACATGATCGATGCACCATTGTATCTATCGGCTTATCCCGTTGGACACCTCATAGATTTTCAGATTGAGAAACAGATAAAAGGGAATAACTTTGCAGATGAAGTTCAACGAATATACTCAAAAGGCAGAATCGCACCACAATTGTGGATGAAAGAAGCTGTGGGCAGCACTATCTCGTGTACACCCATGCTCGAAGCAACCGACAATGCACTCACTTTTATTAAATAAATTTCATTCAATGATTTCTAACGAAGTTCTATTTTTAACCTCATTTTGCATTTTTATTATCGGAATCTTAATTTTTGATTTAAAATTTGTAGGGAAAAACAGCCATGTGGTTTCATTTAAAGAATCACTTAAATGGACAACTGTCTGGGTTGGATTTGCACTGATTTTTTATTTCGTCATCCGCTTTTTTGGCGATAAAATTCACAATATTCAATCGCCCGAACAATTAATTGAAATAAAAAACAGATATGCCGCACACCTTATTTTTTCAGGCAATTTTGCAAATGACATGATGCTCTACAAACACAATCTGGCAACAGAATTTATTACAGGTTATTTAATTGAATACTCACTTTCCATTGATAATATTTTTGTTATCATGCTAATTCTATCTGGTTTTTCTGTTGAAGAAAAATACTACAAAAAAGTTTTGTTCTGGGGAATACTTGGAGCCTTAATTCTTCGATTTTTATTCATTTTCATAGGCTCGGCACTCGTCCAACAGTTTGAATGGGTTCTTTATATTTTTGGAGGTTTCTTGATTTATTCGGGTATAAAAATGTTTATTACTAGAAATAAGCAAGAAACAATAGAACCTCACGAACATGTTTTAGTAAAATTTCTATCAAAACAATTCCCTGTACACCCTCATTACGTGGAAGGTAAATTTTTATATAAAATAAATGCAAAAACTTTTATTACCCCACTTTTTATTGTCTTGATAGTTATTGAATTTACCGATTTAATTTTTGCACTCGATTCAATCCCTGCTATTTTCTCAATAACACGTGATCCATACATTGTGTTTTTTTCAAATATATTTGCCATCATCGGGTTGCGTTCCTTGTTCTTCCTCTTATCCAAAATGGTAACATATTTTAGATTTCTAAAAATTGGAATTTCATTTTTATTGTTTTATATTGGAGTAAAGTTACTTGCACATCAATTTCTTGATAAAATAGGGTTTGATACATCTTACTCTTTATACATAATTCTTGCAACACTAATTTGCAGCATCGCATTATCAATCATTATAAAACCACAACAATCAACTCAACCATAAAATTTCAATTGTATGAACCGTTGCACATGGCCAAAAGATGACGAATTAATGATTGTTTATCACGATACGGAATGGGGTGTCCCACTTCATGATGACAATAAACTTTTTGAATTTTTAGTTCTTGATGCTTTTCAAGCCGGGTTAAGTTGGAAAACCATTTTGTACAAACGTGAAAATTTCCGCAAAGCATTTGCCGGTTTTGATGCAAAAAAAATTGCTAAATTCGATGAAGCAAAAATTGCTAAACTAATGAATGATGCAAGCATTATTAGAAACAATCTAAAAATTCGTGCAACCATAAAAAATGCCGCCCTGTTTTTAGATGTTCAGAAAGAATTTGGCAGTTTTGATAAATATATTTGGCAATTTACAAAAAACATAACAATAACAAATAAGTGGGAAACAATATCAGATATTCCTGCAAAATCAAATGAATCAGACGCCATGAGCAAAGATTTGCAAAGCAGAGGTTTTAAATTTGTGGGATCAACGATTTGCTACGCATTTATGCAGGCAGCCGGCATGGTCAACGATCACACAACAGACTGTTTTAGATACTCCTAAAATCATAGATCAAAAAAAATTCTATCTCAATTCCATAAACTCTATTTAGTGTATGCAAGAAAACTCAGTGTCAGATAAGAAAATGTCAAGAATGAGG
>JAVHQG010000256.1:0-2498 GCA_036171035.1 Bacteroidales bacterium | reverse complement strand
AAAAAAGCCCAAATAAAACAAATTTTATTCGGGCTTTTTATTTCTTTACTTTGATTTATTATTTACAAGAGATCTATTTATACATCTATTTTTGCATAAGAAGCATTTTTCTCAATGAATTCCTTTCTTGGTGGTACTTCGTCACCCATTAGCATTGAGAAGATATGATCTGCCTCAACAGCGTTGTCTATTGTTACCTGACGGAATGTTCTTGATTCGGGACACATGGTTGTTGACCAAAGTTGTTCGGCGTTCATTTCACCAAGACCTTTGTAGCGTTGCACATGTAAACCGATATCTTTTCCTCCACCAAGTCTTTCGATTGCTCTTAAACGATCATCTTCTGACCAACAATATTGTTCATTTTTGCCTTTTTTAACTAAATAGAGAGGAGGTGTGGCAATGTATAGATACCCATTTTCAATAATTGGTTTCATATATCTGAAAAAGAAGGTCATAATAAGCGTGGTGATATGGCTACCATCAACGTCGGCATCTGTCATGATAACAATTTTATGATAGCGTAATTTATTAAGGTTAACTTCTTTGCTATCTTCTTCTGTTCCGATAGTAATTCCAAGGGCTGTGTATATGTTTTTTATTTCTTCGTTATCAAGTATTTTATGTTGCATTGCTTTTTCAACATTCAGAATTTTACCTCTTAAAGGAAGAATTGCCTGAAAATTACGGTCACGCCCTTGCTTTGCAGTTCCACCGGCAGAGTCACCTTCAACGAGATATATTTCACATAGTTGAGGATCTTTATTGGAGCAGTCTGCCAGTTTTCCCGGAAGCCCGGCACCACCGAGGACAGCTTTTCGTTGAACAAGTTCGCGTGCTTTACGAGCTGCATGGCGGGCAGTAGCAGCAAGAATAACTTTTTGCACAATTGTACGTGCATCTTTTGGATGTTCTTCCAAATAATTTTTAAGCAAATTACTAACGGCTTGATCTACAACCAAGCTGATTTCAGAATTACCAAGTTTTGTTTTTGTTTGACCTTCAAACTGTGGTTCCTGAACTTTTACAGAAATTACCGCAGTAAGACCTTCGCGGAAGTCATCTCCGTTAATGTCGAATTTTAATTTTTCGAGCATCCCTGATTTATCGGCAAATTCTTTGAGTGTTCGGGTAAGTCCACGTCTAAATCCTGTGAGGTGTGTACCGCCTTCAATGGTATTGATGTTGTTAACGTAAGAATGAATATTTTCAGTAAATGAAGAATTGTATTGCATACCTATTTCAACGGGTACTTCATTTTTATCTGTTTCAACATAAATAACTTCGTCAATGATTTTTTCTCTTGTTTCATCCAAAAATTCTACAAATTCAACCAAGCCCCTTTCAGAGAAGAATGTTTCGGTTAAGTTGTTCCCATCTTCAGTTTTCACTCTTTTGTCAGTAAGATTCAGACGAATACCTTTATTTAAAAAAGCAAGTTCACGAAGACGAGCAGCAATAATTTCAAATTTATATTCAGAAACGATAAAAATAGAATCGTCAGGAATAAAAGTAACAATTGTACCTGTTTTATCGGATTCTCCAATTGTGCGAACGCTGTATAGTGGCTTTCCGCAAGAAAACTCTTGTTCAAATATTTTACCTTCTCTGTGTACTTCAACATGAAGATGTTTTGACAGTGCATTAACGCATGAAACACCAACACCGTGCAAACCTCCGGATACTTTATAAGAATCTTTATCAAATTTTCCACCGGCATGTAAGACGGTCATAACTACTTCAAGTGCTGAGCGCCCTTCTTTTTCGTGCATATCTGTTGGAATACCACGCCCATTATCGCCAACAGTTATTGAGTCATTATCATTAATAAAAACATCAATACGGTCACAGTGACCGGCCAATGCTTCATCAATAGAATTATCTACAACTTCGTAAACGAGATGATGCAAGCCTTTCTGACCAATATCTCCAATATACATTGCCGGACGTTTCCGAACAGCCTCAAGCCCTTCAAGAACCTGAATACTGTCTGCAGAATAATCTGAACCTTTACTTGTTGATTTGTTTACAGAATCGTTTGTTAGCAGTACGTCTCTTTCTACTTCATTCATTTTAAAATATTTTTATATTAATAATTTAAAAAATCTATCATAAATGCTGCAAAATCTATGTTTTCATAAATGAGATTTACAACAATAAAATATTCTCTTTTTTATTGAACATCAAAGTTAATATTTTGCATCAATTTTCAATCACTATAAAGCAGGGATAAACAGATAGTTATCAACATATGATTAACATTTTTTTGTTGATAATTTCAGCTTTCTGAAATGCCCATAAATAGGGCGATTCAGAAGTAATCACAAACAAAAAAAACAGTGTTTTAGATAGGAGAAAAATAGTGCGATGTTTGTGTCCGGTTTTCTAATATTTTTGTTTGTGATTTTATAATGTTTATTATATTAAAATAATTTGTTAATTTGTAACTAACATTTCTCACTTGCAATAGTATCGTAAACACTGACCCGAAGGGTCAA
>JAVHQG010000255.1:0-2500 GCA_036171035.1 Bacteroidales bacterium | reverse complement strand
CATCATCCCATCATCTCATCATCCCATCATCCCATCATCTCATCATCAAGAAACAAATTTATTATTTTTGATATTCCCCGTTCACCTTATTTTTCACATACCTATTTTTACAGAACATATTATTTATACATTTGCCATAAAATATTTTCTGTGAACTTTACAATAAGCCATACCGACAAAGCCTCGAAAGCAAGGGTTGGAACAATCACCACTGACCATGGGGAAATTCAAACACCAATATTTATGCCTGTAGGAACTATTGGTTCAGTGAAAGCAGTACACCAGCACGAACTGGCTGATGATATAAAAGCACAGATTATTCTTGGTAACACATATCATTTATATCTCCGTCCGGGAATGCAAATCTTGCAGGAAGCCGGTGGTTTACACAAATTTATAAACTGGGACAAACCTATCCTCACAGACAGTGGTGGATATCAAGTATTTTCACTGGCTCACAATCGAAAAATAAATGAAAACGGGGTAATTTTTCGTTCTCATATAGATGGATCCAAACATGTTTTTTCTCCCGAAAATGTTGTCGAAATTCAGCGTATTATCGGTGCTGATATCATGATGGCTTTTGATGAATGTACACCTTATCCATGTGAATATGCTTATGCGAAAAAATCAATGGAACTCACACATCGCTGGCTAGACAGGGGTATAAAAAGATTTGAAGAAACTCATCCTGCCTATAGTCATTCTCAAGCATATTTCCCAATTGTGCAGGGTAGCGTTTACAAAGATTTGCGCATCGAATCTGCTGAAAAAATTGCGTCTGTAAGTAAATTCGCTTGTGCAATTGGAGGCTTATCTGTAGGAGAACCTGTGGAACTAATGTATGAAATGCTTGAAACAGTTAACAATATTCTTCCATTAGACAAACCACGTTATTTAATGGGCGTAGGAACTCCAATAAATATTCTTGAATCAATAGCACTTGGCGTTGATATGATGGACTGTGTGATGCCAACCAGAAATGGAAGGAATGGTATGCTTTTCACTAAACATGGAACAATAAATATTAAAAATAAAAAATGGGAAAATGATTTTTCACCGCTTGATTCAGAAGGAACATCTTATGTAGATTCTCAATACTCGAAAGCCTATCTGCACCATCTTGTAAAAGCTGAAGAAATACTAGCTCTACAGATCGCAAGCATTCATAATCTCGCTTTTTATTTATGGCTTGTAAGCGAAGCAAGAAAACACATTAAACATGACGACTTTACTGTTTGGAAAAATACAATGGTAGCTCAAATGAGTAAAAGAATTTAAAACAAACTGTTGATTATAAACGATAAACAATAGACAATAAGCGGCAAATATTTTTCTGATTCCTTATACAAAAATTGAAAAAAATAGATAGCTATATTATCAAAAAATTCCTTGGAACATTTTTCTTTGCTATCGCACTGATCATCTCCATTGCAATCATTTTTGATATTTCCGAACAGCTCGAAGACTTTCTACAGAAACAAGCTCCTTTTAAAGAAATTGTAATAGATTATTACATGAATTTCATCCCATATTTTGTTAACCTATTCAGTCCATTATTTGTGTTTATTGCCGTGATTTTCTTTACATCAAAAATGGCATCTAATTCCGAGCTGATTGCTATTTTAACAGGCGGTGTCAGCTTCAAAAGACTCATGTACCCTTTTTTCTTATCCGCACTATTTCTTACCATGTTTTCGTATGTACTAGGCAATTTTGTTATTCCTCATGCAAATAAGATAAGATACGAATTCCAAAAACGATATATTTGGAATGTGGCTCGATCGGAAGATAGAAATATCCACAAACAACTTGCACCTGGCATATACCTGTACATGGACAGTTATAATGCTGAAAACCTAACAGGATACCAATTTTCTATTGAAAAGTTTGGAAACGGAAAACTCATCTCCAAACTTATGGCTGACTATGGAAATTGGGATTCAATTAAGAAAAAATGGACGGCACATAATTACTATATCCGACAAATCCTTGATGATAAAGAAATTATCTCAAGAGGTGCTTCTATTGACACCGCATTAAACATCACTCCCGAAGAGTTTACAAGACGTAATGAAGAAGTTGAATCTTTAGATTATTTTGAGCTTAACGATTATATAGATGAACAAAAAATGCGTGGTACTTCCAAAGTTGTAATTTATCAGGTTGAAAAATATAAACGAATTGCTTTCCCTTTTTCTACATTTATTCTTACTCTTATTGGCGTATCCGTTGCTTCACGCAAAACTAAAGGTGGCATCGGATTGCATATCGGAATTGGGCTGGCAATCAGCTTTGCCTATATCTTATTTATGCAAGTCTCTGCAACTTTCGCTATCAATGGGAATATGAACCCAATGATTGCTGTATGGATTCCTAATATGCTCTTTCTAATTCTCGGTATTTTCCTATACAGAACTGCGCCTAAATAGGGTAGTCATTCACAGCATTTAAATAAATATTTACTGCTGATTTTTCTGATAAAACATAATGAAAAAAA
>JAVHQG010000254.1:0-12645 GCA_036171035.1 Bacteroidales bacterium | reverse complement strand
TTTCGTAGTTTTGAAAATCAAGGAGTTTACTTTTGTAAATGACTGTTTTCAAAAATAGAGTAACGAAATTATTGGCGTTTTCTTGCTGATACTAATTATGTATTACTGTTCTGAAATGAAAAAAGCTCCGTTAAGGAGCTTTCCTTTGTATAAATAAAATATTAATCTTGTCCTCTGTAAAATTTATTTGACTTGGCTGCTTTCCTTCCTACCAAAACATTTACACAGCTCACTAAATCTTCTTCTCCGCCTTTTGGAATTTGAATTCTAACTTTTAGTCGTTTTGTTTTTTTTATGTTTTTTTCTTCGTAGTATGGTTTTTCTTTTGTTTGTTTCCCATTGTCGAAAAGGAGTTTATCAAATACATTAAATTTTGTTGTAATAATCGTATCTGTATAGTTTTGAACATCATACAATGTGTCGCCGTTGGCATCGAATTTTACATTGTTTTCTGCATCATATTTTGGAGTTTTTTCGGTTCGTTTTACATATTTAACATCTTTTTTTGCTTCTTTAAACGACTCAATCACTTGATATTTTACTTCTCCAAGTTCCGGGTCAGCACATACAAGAATGCGCAAATCGTTACCTGAATATGCTACGATATTAATTGTTGCAGTATCGCCGGGCGATAACTTTGCGAAATGTGTTTGACTTTTAAAGTCATATTCTCCATAATCTTCATCATTGCAAAACTCTTTTTTATCACATCTTTGTCCAACCGTAACAGATGAAATGCCAACAACACAGACCAAGCATAAGATTAAATTATAAATATATTTACTTTTCATAATTCCTTAATTTTTTGTAAAACCAAAATTTAAATTGTGGTTAATTTATCCAATTATTTCTTTCCTAAGTTCTTTTACTTTTTTGAATATTTCATCATATTGCTTTTTTGTAATTAGCGCATTTGTATTATCATAGAGTTTATCAAAAATAGTTTGAAAATTCTTCATTTTGGTAACCATATCAGTAAAGTCAGCATCTTTTTTATCAATATTCTGAAATGATGCATTTAGGTTTTCCAAAATCATTTGCTGTTCGGCTATTCGCACAATAACAGGATCTTCAGTATTAAATTTTTTGATGGATGTCATTGCAATATAAAGACTTTCAACCCAACTTCCGGCAAGAATATATGCAAGAACATCAGTTTTATCTTCACTTTCCAAATATTGACAAGCGTCAGCATAAGCATCAGTAGTTATCTGGTAGAGAGAGTCAGAATTATTCATGTTATTGTTTAACCTTTTTGAAACAATATCATCAAATCCTTCAGCTAGTCCTAATCCATCAGCCAGCGATTTGCTTGCTTTAAAATATTGAAATGTTTCTTGAGACATGCCATAAACAGTGCAGTATGCAAGGTCTGAAGCGTAAAGCCCAAAATTCATTGCTTTGCTTTTTGTTGTTACATATTTTGAGGCATTTTCTCCATTCGATAAGATTGTTTTATTGAATCTTACGCTTTGGTCGCGCATAAATTGATAAAACTCGATAGGTGATGGAACCTTGAATACCTCTGACTTTGCAGCTTTTGCTTTTTTTACGTTTTCCAGAGAATCCTTATTTACCTTTTTCTCTTTTTCGGTATCGTTGGTACATGAACTATTGAATATAGTCACAACCAAGCCAATCATAAACAGTTTACTAATAAACAATGCGAATCTTTTCATAAATTTTAATAGTTTATTAACGGCAAATGTAAAACAATTATTTTTAATCCAAAACTTTTGATTTGTAAAATTTAATTATGTGTTAATGTTTCTTTGCCACAATTGTATATGACCATGTCCAGCGCTCCGATTTATCAACTTTATCCAATATATATGAAAAGCCTTGAATAATCAGACTCATCAGTTGAATGATACCAGTGTATTTTATTGGCCCCTTGCAAAAACGATAAATATTATATACCATCAGTTGACCAAAGGTAACCCAGAATCCTGACATAGCATGAATATCAACAATTTCAAATCCGACTTTTTCAAAAAGATATTTTAATCCATATTTTGTATATCTGTAAAAATCCCTTGGCTCTTCATGGACATGCCAAATAAAAGGGACAGTGTATATTGCAAAACTACCGGGTTTTAAAATTCTGTAACATTCAGCGATTGCTTTTTCCGGTTCTTCTAAATGTTCTAGCACTGCATTACAAATAGCAGCATCAAATGAAGCATTTGCAACAGGAATTTCATATGCACTTGATAAAATATTTACACTTGATTTGTCGTGCATTCCATCAGGGTGATCCACCCCTATATGCTCGGATATGTAAGGTGCAAACATTTCTTTATATGGTTTTATGCCGCAGCCAATATCTATTAGCTTTCCCTTCAGATAGAGCGGAGCAATTTTTTTTAGATATTTTTCAGATATGCGATTGATTAAAATATTTTTTAATTCCGATGCCATTTCTTGAAAAGTAATTTTTTATTTTGTTAAACTTGAAACTTGAAACAATTATCCCTGCACAATATTAAACATTTCACTAAAATATTTCTATTTTTGGAAAACTATTTACATGAAGTTTATTATAAAACAGATATAAAATGAAAATAAAATTTATTGGAGCTGCAAGAGAAGTAACTGGGAGTAAACATTTAATTACTACCGATGATGGTGTGAAAATTCTTCTGGATTGTGGTATGTATCAAGGTAAAGGACTTGAAACAGACCGAATGAATAGAGTCCTTGGATTTGAACCAAAAGATATAGATTATTTAATTCTTTCTCATGCACACATCGACCATGCAGGTCTTATACCGTATATTGTAAAGAATGGATTTGAAGGGATGATAATTGCAACACATGCCACTCGTGATTTGTGTGCTATTATGCTTTCAGATAGTGCGCGAATTCAAGAACATGATACACACACACATAATAAAAAACGACTGAGAGAAGGACTGCCTCCGCTTGAACCGCTTTATACAATTAAAGACGCTGAACATAGTTTGAACTTTTTTGTAAGTATTAGTTACAACAATAAATTTAAAATCAATAAAAATGTGAGTCTTGTTTTTACGGAAACAGGTCATATACTCGGCAGTGCCGCAACCAATTTAACTATCACGGAGGGAACGGAAACAAAGCGTTTGTGCTATACAGGAGATATTGGTAGGCAAAAAAATCTGATTTTGAGACCACCACAAATTCTGCCACAAGCAGATTATTTGATTACAGAATCTACCTATGGCGACAGGCTCCATGATTACCATGACGATGCTCAAAAAAAATTACTTGAAATAGTTGTAAGTACTTGCCAAAAAAAGCGTGGAAAGCTTATCATCCCTTCATTTAGTGTGGGCCGTACACAAGAAATAGTGTATGCTCTTCATTTACTTTTTGATAAAGGTTGGTTGCCAAAAGTTAAAATATTTGTTGATAGCCCACTTTCTATCAATGCTACAAATATTCTGCGTATGCACCCTGAAAGTTTCAATGACGAAATGCTTGATAGGATGGAAAAAGACCCTGACCCTTTTGGATTTAACACATTGACATATGTGCGAAATGAAGAAGATTCAAAACGTTTAAATAATACAGAAGATCCTTGTATCATTATTTCTGCATCAGGGATGATGGAAGCCGGTCGTGTAAAACATCATCTGGCAAATAGTATATCTTATTCAAAAAATACGGTGCTGATTGTTGGCTATTGTGCCCCCACAACGCTTGGTGCAAAAATCAGAAGAGGAGATAAGGAGGTTTCAATCTTTGGCGTGAGATATCCGGTAAAAGCTGATATTGCCATTCTGGAATCATATAGTGCCCATGGCGACTATAATGAGAATATTTTTTATTTGAGTTGCCTGAACAAAAAACAAATTAAAAAAGTGTTTCTTGTGCATGGTGAATATGAAACACAATTACATTATAAAAGTTCGCTTGAACAGAACTTATATACAAACATCGAAATACCTGCTCCTGAACAAGAATTTGAATTGTAATTTTGCATGAATATTTCTCTTCCGTCAAAATCTTATTCTAAAGATAAAATTTTCGAATTGGTGCATAATCATGTGCAGGAAGGTTTGCAGTTCTCTTTTAAATCGCCGGAAGATATATTGCCATTAACTGACGCAAAGCTTAATAAGTTGGCTATTGATGTTACTGCATTTGCCAATACAATTGGGGGTCTGATTATTTTTGGTATTGAAAAAAAACGGGGAAAGGCAGAAAAATTTATATTTCATGAAACACTCGCATATTTAGATGCTGCAATCATAAATTTTCTTGAAACAAGGATTCAGAAACCTATTGATGGGTTGAAAGTGGAAATTATTTCTGTTGAAACGGATGGCTCAATTTTAGTTATATATGTCCCTGAAAGCACTGATGCACCACATATGGCTGATGATGGAAGATATTATGTCCGTAAGAAGGCTAAAATATATACTATGGAGGAACACGAAGTTAGGCACTGTTACTATAAGAAAACAAAAACTAGTTTGGAGCTTATTGGTGTTGTCAATTCAAATGGAATTCCTACTCTTTCAAATGGGAAATTTGTTTCCCTGTTATTTTTACCAAGGTTTATTTTTAGAAACAGTGGGCAAAAAATAGTTAAAGATTATAAATTTGAGATACGTATTCCTTCTTCACTTTGTGATGAAAATTATTTTGCATTAAATACTTATTTTTCAAGGCACGAAGGGAATCATAATGTGTATTCAATTCCCGGAAAAGTTCCATTATTCCAAGAGGAGACTTATACCGTTTCAGAAGCTAAATTAGTAGTTACAAGTAAAAATTTTCAAGATTATGCTGAAGAAAAGATTTTCATGAACCTTTTTTATCCCGATGGAACAAAGTCAGCAGAATTAAATATTGCGGACACTTTCCAATATAATGGGAAACCCGTTTTTGAAGCTGATTTTATCCGAAAGTAAAAATTTACTTTTGCAGAAATTCATATGAATATTTATATTTTTGCGCATTAATTTTTTAATAAATGACAGTTTTGCTTTTTAAAGAGATTCGAGAATTTTTTAGTTCTCTAATGGGTTATATCATAATCATCGTATTTCTTTTAATCAATAGCCTATTTATGTGGATTTTCCCCGGAGAATTTAATATTCTCGATGGTGGATATGCAAATCTTGACACACTGTTTGTTATTTCTCCATGGGTCTTCCTTTTTCTTGTACCCGCAGTTACAATGAGGCTTATTGCTGAGGAGAAGAAATCGGGAACACTTGATCTTTTACTTACAAAACCATTATCAGATTTACAAGTTGTTTTAGCAAAATATTTTGCTGGTGTTGTGTTGGTAATGCTTTCGCTTATTCCTACATTCTTGTATTATGTTACAGTTTATAAATTAGGAAACCCGGTGGGAAACCTTGATAAAGGGGGTATTCTTGGTTCGTATATCGGATTGTTTTTCCTTGCCGGGATATATGTTGCAATCGGAATTTTTGCTTCATCCATTACAAATAATCAGGTTATTGCATTCATCACAGCCATGTTGCTTTCATTCTTTTTTTATTATGGATTTGATGCGATTGCCTCTGTTTTGCCGAAATCAGTTTATGAAATAATTGTATTTTTGGGTATTAATGATCATTATCGCTCAGTGAGCCGTGGTGTGCTTGATACGCGAGACTTAATTTATTTTGTGAGTACAATTGCACTTTTTATTTATATCACAAAACTCGTACTTGAAAGTAGAAAGTGGTAGATTGATAAATAGTCAGTCATTGAGCGTAGTCGAAATGCCGACTAACTAAATTTTATATGATTTCTGCACATAAGCATTTTCATACAGTAAAAGCGTTAAGGTTTAAGCAAACAAAAAAATGAGTAGAAGAAAAATTAAAAGGCAAAACATAGTTCAACTTGTGCTAATCTTTGCGATTATAGCATTGCTAAATGTTATCTCATCTTTCGTGTTTCATCGTTTTGACTTAACTACTGAAGGGTGCTTTACTATAAATCCTGCTACAAAGGAGATATTAAAGTCAATCGACGATGTTGTGTATGTGAAAGTCTATCTTGAAGGTGATTTGCCTGTTGGATTCAAGCGTTTAAGAAATTCAATTCAGGAAATGCTCGATGAATTTCGTAACAATACTAAAGCTAATATTGAATACGAGTTTATTGATCCATCAGAAAATTCAGATAAAAAAACACGTAAAGAAATTTATACGCAGCTATATAATAAGGGGTTAAACCCAACAAATCTTGAAGACAAAGGGAGTGATGGTGCAATAACACAAAAAATAATTTTTCCTGCTGCACTTCTTACATTTAGGAACGAGGAAGTTCCTGTAAATTTTTTGAAAAATAATCCTTCTTTGTCGTCAGAACAAAATCTGAATAATTCGGTTCAAGATATTGAATACGCATTGATTGATGCAATCAAAAAAGCTAGCACCAAAGAAAAGAAAAAAGTTGCTTTTATTGAGGGGCATGGTGAATTAGACAAATATCAAACTGAAGATGCAGCTATGGCTTTATCAGAATATTATGCCATGAAACGAATCAAAATAGGAGGTCAGCTAAAAAGCCTTGATAATGTGGATGCAATTATTGTTGCTCAACCGGACTCAGGTTTTGCCGAAGCTGATAAATATATTATTGATCAGTTTATTATGCGTGGGGGCAAAGTGCTTTGGCTTATTGATAACATACGTGTAGAAATGGATAGCCTTTCAAATGCAGCCAGCACAATGGCTATGATTAAAGAACTAAATTTGAACGACCAACTGTTTAAATATGGTGCACGCATCAATATGGATATTATTCAGGATTTACAGTGTGCTCAGATACCTATCAACACTGCACTTGCAGGTGCACAAACTAAATGGACTCCAGCACCTTGGCCATATTTCCCGGTTATTTTTTCACTTTCTAAACATCCAATCACAAAAAGTCTTGATGTGCTAAAAACAGAATTCCCCAGTTCTATTGATACCGTTGGTCAGGATGTAAGAATAAAAAAAACAATTTTGTTGACAAGCTCAAAATATTCAAAATGTTTTAGTGCACCTGTTACCATAAGAATTGATGGACTTAAAAAGAAGCCTGATATAAGGCAGTTTGCTTCACAGAATCTGCCAATTGCGGTTTTACTTGAAGGCACATTTTCTTCTCTTTTTAACAACAGGATACCGCCTGCAATAGTCGAAAATAAAGACATTGGATTCAAATCAGAAAGTAAACCAACAAAAATGATTGTTGTTTCTGACGGTGATGTGATTCGTAATTTAGTTAGAAAAACCGGAGATAAATCTTATGCAATACCGCTTGGCACTGATAAATGGTTCTCGAAAATATTTTATGCCGGCAATAAACAATTTATTGTAAATTCTATGAATTATTTACTCGACGATAAAGGGACAATTGCCATTCGTTCACGTGAGGTGGAACTTCGTATCCTCGATAAAGATAAAATATCTGAGCAGCGATTTCTTTGGCAGTTTGTTAATACTGTCGTGCCTATTTTGTTGGTAATTCTTTTCGGAATTTGGTTTGCCTATAGAAGAAGAAGAAAATATACGAAAGGGTAGCAGCAATGTAATTTATTTGTATTTCCTAATTGAATTACCTTGATACTATAATGTTTTTTATAAAAAATCATATCCTGTAATCCCCAATTCTTTTGCCATAAGTTTCATTTCATTTAGCAAATCAGTATTTATTGGTGCACCCTTGTTTTTGCGTGTTTGCATAATTTCATGTTCTTTTTCTCCGGCGGTATAAATACGGTTTGCGCCCGGCATTTTCTTGGCAGTGCGGAGTTCTCTTAAAATATCACCGGTTCTTTTTTTAAAGTCAGCAGGTTCTGCAAATGCCCCAATATTTATGGCAATAAAAAAATGCCCCAAATCAAAGTTAACTTTTTCCCCATTTTGAATTCCTTCCAATGCTCTTAAGAAGATTCCACCTTGTAATGCGGCACACATAATTTCAACAACTGTTGCATAGCCATACCCTTTGTATCCTGATGTTTCTTCTCCTAATCCACCCAGTGGGAGTAATGCTGCTTTTTTTGCTACAAGGTCTGTCAGTATTTGGACTGAATCAGTGCGAGTATTTCCTTCTAAATCAACAACCCAACCGGCAGGCGTGTCTTTACCTATGCGGGCATATACTTCAATTTTACCTCTCTGTCCAACGGAAGTGGCACAATCTAATAAAAATGGAAAGTTTTCGTCTGTTGGAATACCAAAAGTTAGAGGGTTTGTTCCAAGCATACCTTCAACACTGAATGTTGGTGCAACTGCGGGTCTCGCATTTGTTCCAGTGATTCCAATCATGTCGTTTTCAGCAGCCATTAGCGAATAATAACCAGCTATGCCAAAATGATTTGAGTTTTTTACAGCAACCATCCCAATTCCATAAATTTTTGCCTTATCTATTGCTGTCTGCATGGCTTTTTTTGCTGTAACAAATCCTATTCCATGATTCCCATCAATCAAAGCAGTAGCCGGAGTTTCTCTGATTATTTTTACTTCTGCCGTAGTAATAATTCTTCCTTCTTTTATTTTATCATAATAGACAGGTTTTAGTCTGTTGATGCCATGGGAATCGATTCCACGCATGTCTGCTGCAATCATAACATCGGAACATGTTTTTGCATTTTCCACAGAAAGGCCTGATTTTACAAGTATTTCTTGCATGAAGTGCTCAAGTGTAGGAAAATCAATCCAAATAAGGTTGTCTTTCATCTCGGTTTAAAATAAATAAGAAAGGCTGCTCAATAGAACAGCCCTTACAAAATGGTTTAATATAATTATTCAGAATATACTTCAAATGAAATATCTACTCTGATGTCCTTATGAAGTTTTACATTGCAGGTGTATGTTCCAACCTCTTTAATGTGTTCTTCTTTTATTGTGATATTTTTTCTATCAATTTCAACGCCTTTTTCTTTAAGTGCTTCAGCAAGCTGAATCGTATTAACTGACCCGAAAATTTTACCTGTTGTGCTGGTTTTTGCGCCAACTTTCAGTGTGATCTTTTCTAACTGTTTTGCAAGTTGTGAAGCATCGCCTTTTAGCTTTTCTTCTTTATGTGCACCTTGTCTAACATTCTCTGCTTGTACTTTTTTAGCAGATACAGTAGCAATTACAGCCATACCTTGTGGAAGTAAAAAATTTCTGCCGTAGCCATCTTTTACTTTAATAATATCATTTTTATGTCCAAGATTTTGAACATCATTTTTTAAGATAACTTCCATTTTTTTTCCTCCTTGATTTACTTTAACATATCTGTTACATATGGCAATAATGACAGGTGACGTGACCTTTTTACAGCCTGTGCTACTTTTCTTTGGAATTTTAATGAAGTTCCAGTTAGGCGACGTGGTAAAATTTTTCCTTGTTCGTTTAAAAATCTCTTTAAAAATAAAGGATCTTTATAGTCAACATATTTAATTCCCGTTTTCTTGAAACGGCAATATTTCTTTTTTTTAACATCCACTGATGGTGGTGTTAGATATCTTATTTCGCTTGCATTTGACATATTTATTCCTCCTTTAATTGGTCTTTTTTAGTTGATCTTTTCTTTTCGGCATATAGGACTGAAAATTTGTCCATCTTGAAGGTAAGAAATCTGATTACGCGTTCATCACGTCTGTATTCAGTTTCCAGTTTGTCAATTGTAAGACCAGGTCCTTTAAATTCAATGAGATAATAGAACCCTGTGGTTTTTTTCTGAATTGGATAGGCAAGCTTCTTGAGCCCCCAATTTTCCTCGTAAACAATGGATGCCCCACTGTCGCTGATTACTTTTTTAAATTTGGTAACCGCTTCCTTCATCTGGGCTTCAGACAAAACGGGAGTTAGAATGAAAACGGTTTCATAATGATTTAACATAAAAATAATTAAGTTTTAATTAATATTAAATTTTTCAATAGGGCTGCAAAGATATTAATTATTTTGTTTCAGCAGAATTTTTTCTACTTTTTTTCATAGTTTGATGAATTTTGATGTAGATGACTTTGTTTTTGCACTGTAATGTATCATCCCATCATCCCATCATCCCATCATCCCATCATCCCATCATTCCATCATCCCATCATTCCATCATCCAACAATCCCTTTGTTTTTAAATATTCTTGTAGATGTTCATCGTTTTCTATTTCATGTTTAAACAGGTCTGCATGGTTAATTCCATTTTTTTCTAAAGCAGATATGAACAGTTTTGTGAAATGTCCTAATTTTTTTTCTTCACGTTTTCCTTGTTGTACTTCAACCCATTCAGCAACTACTATGTGGAATTTCAATCTGTGTTCTTCTTTATAGTGTTCAAGTGTCATTTGACCATTGATGCAGGTAAAACTAATAGGATATTCTTTAGGATGAAATATTACAAAGAACCAGTGCCATACCACGATTGCAAGTGTAGCAAGTATGGCTTCGTAGAAATGTACAATTTCACAAACTTTGATGAACCATACCGGAGCCCAGTTACCAACTAGTGTTGGAAACCAAAGCAGAAATCCTGTTGCTCCCATAACAATTGTTCCCCAGATCAGTGCCCAATATTCAGCTTTCTCAATGTAATTGTAGTTATCAAAATCAGGGTGTTTCTTTTTAAGTCTTAAGTAAAATAGGACATTTCCTGCTGCTTGCGTAAGATCAGCAAGTTTTGGTAACAAGCCTTTTAGCACATCTCTTCCGCGCGATGTGAAAAGTAGATAAAATACATGATATACTGATAGTACAATCATTACAACAGCGGCTACTCTATGTATGTTTTGACGCAATGACTCATCTAAACCAAGATAGTAGAATAGGCGACCAAACCAACTATCGGGAAATTTGAGCTGAAACCCTGTAATTGCAAGAACGATAAAAGAAGTGAGCAGGGTAACATGTTGGATGAGCTCGTTTGGTGTAAACCTTGGAATCCGTATTTCATTGGCAGCTTTTTTATATCGTTTGCGTAACTCAAAAAACAAAATCAACAGGTTGTGGACAATCATGCCGCCAATTACCACTATAATTAACCAAAAATAGATCGAACCTACGATGTCTTCAATATACCTTGCAGAAGTTTTTGCTTCGGTTGTATGTGAATAGCTTTTTGCAAAAACATCAGTTGCTTTTTTATGGCAGGCTTTGCAAGTAGCTACAATGTTTTGTGGATTGATAGATGATTCAATGTGCGATTTTGGAAGGATTTTATGCACTCCATGGCAATCTACACACATGGCGGCCTTGTTATCTCCGCGGTTTACAGCAAGCCCATGATAGCTGTCTTCATATTTATCGGCAGCACTACCTTTCATTCCATATCTTTCTGATAACAATAGGTTTTGATGGCATTGGAGACATGTTTTATCTTGAATTTTCTTTATTTCATTGCGTTTGTCGGCAGTATTGATGGCATGTATGTTATGTTCACTATGGCAATCATTGCATGATGGTGCTTCACGAACACCTTTTTTTACTCCAATCCAATGAATTGATTGTTCATACTCTTTGACTACTTTTGGATGACACTCAATACAAGTATTTGGCAGATTTACACCTGATATTTTTGAATCAGCCTGAACTCTGTTTTTTATATCATGTGAACCATGACAGGTAATACAAGTAGCAGCGTTTTTTTCAGATTTTACGAGCTTCCCATGAACTGAAAGAGAATACATTTTTCCCGGTGCTTTTACTGCAAAAGCGAATTTTTTAATAAAATCAGCATTGTCATGGCATTTACCACAGGTTTTTATTAGGTTTGATCCATGTACCTTATTATTTTTATCTGATAGTGGTAAAATGTTGTGTGAACCATGACAGTTCCAGCATTGTGCTGCTTCGTTGATCCCTTCTGCGAGGGAAATTCCATGAATGCTTTCCTTATGAATGTTTGCAATTGCACTATGGCACAAATAGCAATCAGCTTTAGGCCCTCCAATCGGAGCATTTTTGTGATCTTTGATGTTGTTTAATACATAACTGTGACAGTTTTGGCACGATAATTTTTTATGTACAGATTGAGCCAAATCGTCTTTATAACTCTTCTTTTGGTGACACTTTAAACAGCTTTTTCCTATATCACTTCGTGTATGATAAGCAGATACCAGTTTGTTTTCTTTGTGACATTTGCCACAGAATATTTTCTGTTTATTTGTTATTTTGTCTATAGGTGAAATCTGATGCGTACCATGGCAAGTCTGACATGTAGGCAGTTTCTCGGTTTTTAGATTTAAAAGTTTTCGGTGTACATCATTGTTAACTTGGTCGGAATTGGCTTTATGGCACATGCCACAATCTACATTTTTTCCTGCACCTGCATGATCTTCATTTTTTATGTTTCGATGACAGTCACCACAACTTACTACTCCATCGTGAGCTGTCCCTTTTATCATATTTTCATGACAATCGAGACAATTTATTTTTTGTGCAAAGCTTGAAAAATTGCAAATAAATAAAACTATGATTATTGCCGTAAATATGCTTTTTAACTGTCTCATAATTAGTTATTTTAAAGTCCTGAATTTTCTTGTGAATATTTATTGAGCAAAACTATACTGATTTTTCACGAAACATTCCATAGTATCATATGTTAAATAACGCTGTTCTATAACATTGATAATTAGTTTGTTTATATAGTGTCAGCAAGAAAATGCCAATAATTTCGTTACTCTAGTTTTGAAAACAGTCATTTACAAAAGTAAACTCC
>JAVHQG010000253.1:0-12682 GCA_036171035.1 Bacteroidales bacterium | reverse complement strand
ATTATTAACAAAAACATCATTTCTGCATGTCAAAATTAAAAATATATAAAGCCTCCGCAGGATCAGGAAAAACATTTAAACTAGCAGAAGAATACTTAAATTTAGTATTTAAAAATCCATTTAATTACCGGCATATTCTTGCAGTCACATTCACAAATGATGCGACAGAAGAAATGAAAAGCCGTATTATTAAAGAAATCTACTATCTTGCAAAAGGTCACAATTCCCCATATTTAAAGACATTGAGTAATGAAACAGGAAAAAGTGAAGAACAAATTCAGTTTCAGGCAATAGATATTCTCAACAAAATACTACATGATTATTCCAAATTTTCAATCGGCACAATCGACAGTTTTTTTCAACGCATCATTCGATCGTTTACCCGCGAAGCAGGGCTACAAGCCGGTTATACAATAGAACTCGATCAAGATACCGTACTCACCGAAGTGGTTGATAACATGATTATGGACATTGAAAATGACAATGAGTTACGCAACTGGTTGGTTAGTTTTACACAGGAACGTGTTGAGACCGGGAAAAACTGGAATCTGGAAAAAGACATCATACAACTCGGAAATGAGGTTTTTAAAGAAGTCTATAAATCATTTGACAAAATACTGTTGAAAAAAATTCAAGATAAAAAATTTCTCGAATCGTTCATGCAAGAGCTATATGACATTCAAAATAAATTTGAAGCTGATTTAAAAAAAATTGCTACCAAATCTTTTGAAATACTAAAAAAATTCAATTTAGAAATCGCCGATTTCTCATATAAAGAAGCAGGTGTATTAAGTTTTTTTATAAAAATTGCTGCAAATAATTTTAATCCGCCTGCCGAAAGACCAAGAAATTTTTGTGACAATGCTGACAAATGGTGTACAAAATCTTCTCCTCTTACAACACAAATAACGACTGCATATCACGATGGTCTGCACCAAAATCTTTCAGAAGCAATTGCATATTATGATCAGCATTGTACGACATACAATACGGCTAATTGTGTTACAAATTTTATTTACACGTTAGGAATTTTAACAGATCTCTCAAAGCGTTTAAAAGAGTATGCAGATGAAAATAATATTTTCCTCATCTCGAATGCACCCAAATTTTTAAGCGAAATCATTGCAGGGAACGACACACCATTTATTTACGAAAAAACCGGCACTGTTTACAAACACTTCATGATTGATGAATTTCAAGACACATCAGGAATGCAGTGGAATAATTTCAAACCGCTTGTATGCAACAGCCTGGCATCGGATTTTACAAGCCTTATTGTGGGAGATGTGAAACAATCAATTTATCGTTGGCGCAATGGCGATTGGAAGCTGCTTGGTGGCAGAGTTGAAGATGATGTTGAACAATTTGGATCAGACAAAAAAAATCTTAGCTATAACTGGAGAAGCCACAAAAATATTATTGATTTTAATAATTCTATATTTAACTGCGCATCCACAAAACTTCAACAACAATTTAATAAATCTATTACTTCTGAAAAACAAGTAGGAATATCATATTTAACAACACTGCTGGAAGATTTATATAGCGATTCATATCAATTATTCCCCGAAAAAAGTATAAATATAAATGGCTTTGTAAATGTGAAATTTTTTAAACAAGACACAACTGCAATTCCATGGAAAACAGCCGTACTTAACGACCTGCCTGTTGTGATTGAGCAACTTCAAGAAAAAGGTTACAGGCCAAAAGACATTGCAATACTGGTTCGATCGAAATCTGAAGGGAAAGAGATAACCGATTTTTTAATAGAATATAAAAACAGTAGTGCAAATTCAGGCAATTATTGCTTTGATTTAATTTCAAACGAAGCACTCTACATTAAGGCTTCTCCGGCTGTAAGGCTACTTGTTTTTTTGCTACGTTATTTTGTGAATACACATAACAAAATGATAAGAACACTCATTGTTAATGAGTATATACGCTATATTAAAAACGAAGGAAATTCAACTGACGAAATTTATAATATTACTTCAGACGAATTGTTTTTTGCACAACTACCAACCTCGTTTTGCACGGAAATTGAAACATTAAAATCCTTACCTGTTTTTGAACTTACCGAAAGTTTGATTCGCATATTTTCTTTAAACTTATTGCAAAAAGAAATTCCATTTCTGCAAGCTTTTCAACAAACAACTCACGATTTTGGAAAAAATAGTTCTTCCGATATTTCATCATTTCTTGAATGGTGGGACGAAAAAGGCATAAGCAAAACAATCAGTGTTTCCGGACAACAAGATGCCATGCGAGTGCTTACAATACACAAATCGAAAGGGCTCGAATTTAAGGCTGTGATTATTCCATTTTGTAACTGGTCACTCGATCATGACACAAAAAAATTAAATATTCTCTGGTGTAGCCCTCAGGATGCTCCTTTTAATCAACTCGACCTAGTGCCGGTAAAGTATGCAAAAATACTTGCTTCATCGTTGTTTTATGAAGCTTATTATATTGAAAAAATGCACGCATATATTGATAATCTGAACCTACTTTATGTGGCACTTACAAGAGCAGAAAACGCCATGTTTATATATGCGCCTGAACCAAAAAGAAATGAAATAGCTACAGTTGCTGATCTCCTGCATTCTTCTATAAAAAATTATGCTGAAAACAAGAACTGTTTGAAAAATAAATATATCAAATTAAATGAATTTATAAATGTTGAATTATTGCAATTTCAATTAGGAGAAATCAGTCAACCAAATAAAGAAAAAGACAAAAACCCCACATCAGAAAAAATTCATTTAAAAGAATATCCTTCTTTTGACATACAAGGAAAATTATGTTTAAAACTTCATTCCCGTCATTTTTTTGATTACGAAAAACACATTAATTATGGAACCATCATTCATGATATTTTAAAGAATATTAAAACCACTTCAGACAAAGAAAACGCTCTATTATCAATGATTGCAGAAGGAAGAATCAATTCATCAGAAAAAGAAAATATCAGTAAAAAGATTGATTCACTTTTTGCAACACAAGAAGCACAAGAATGGTTTAATGGTACATGGGAAGTAAAAAACGAACGTGCAATATTAATGCCCGATGGAAAGACGAAACGTCCAGACAGAGTTATGATGAAAAATGGGAAAACAATTGTTGTAGATTACAAAACAGGTTCATGGCAAAAAGAACACGCAGAACAAGTTTCTGAATATATTTCATTACTTAAAGAGATGGGTTATGCTGATGTGTGTGGATATGTGTGGTATTTGAATTCAGGAAAACTTCAGTTGCTGGAAAATTAATTTCAAAAAATCGGTGGACATCTTAGTTCTTCTTTTTTAATTGTTTTGCTTGTAAATCAATGTGCTTAACAAAGTCTTTCTCTACATTTGATAATTCATTTTTAATTCGTTCTTTATACTTGTCGTATTCAGCATGGGCTTTTTCAATTGCAGCCTCATGGCTAATGCTACCAACATGCATCAATATATTTTTTCCAGTCATGGTTAGAAAGTCATCTAATCGTTCAATCCAATCTTTCATATACATTGGCAACCTATTCATTGCCTGAATTTCGGCAACTTCCAAATAGGCGGTTACCATTCGGTTTAGAATGTTTAATTCGACTTCGTTTAGATAGTTTTTAGCAATTTCGACTTCTTGTTTCGTAGGATTACTTCCCTTAAAATGAATAAGACCAGTATATGGTTTTAATGCATCGACTCTTTGAAATATAATTTCGGCTGCGGTATGTCCATGTGCTGCCCAGTGCATTTTGTTTTGAATAGTTTTGAAAAAATCTTTTGAGATTTCAGACAGAGGATCATAATCTATACTTGTAGCATAAATATCGAGTACTTTCCGCCAAAAAACTTTTTCCGACGAACGAATATCGCGGATACGAGCCAATAATTCATCAAAATAGTTGCCACCATCGGCTTCTTTTAAAAGCTCATCATTCATGGCAAACCCTTTAATTAAATATTCTTTTATTAATGCCGTTGCCCATTTTCGGAATTGCACACCCCTGTGCGATTTTACACGGTAGCCAACAGAAATAATAACATCTAAATCATAAAACACCACAGGCTTATCGGAATTTGCAATATGCATTTTTTGCATATTGCTACTTTTGTCTAATTCACCTTCCTTAAAAACATTATTTATGTGACGAGATATAACAGATTGGTCTCGTTGAAATAAAATTACTATTTGCTCTTGCGAAAGCCAAACAGTTTCGTTTTCGAATCGGGTTTGAATCTTGGTACGCCCATCTTCGGTTTGATATATTAAAATTTCTGAACTCATACAATTGTCTTTGACCGTTGATTAACCTAATTTTATGATTTAAAATGATTGATTGGCTGATTAAATTTTGAGTTAACAAGCCATTTAAATTCTAGACTCTTTGTTCCAAATTTTATTAACAACCTATGTTACAAAAAACAAAGCTGACACAAATTTTCACGAAAAAAAATATTATGGAGCAGTTTGTTTATAAAGAAGATGCGTATCAAATAATCGGTATTGAGATAGCGGTTTATAATAAAATAGCACATCAAAATGTCACAATCAGAAAAATCAGCGTACGTTCTGCCTATCGAAAAAAAACATAAATTTGCTTACCCATAAATACTCCGGCAAGTGCCAATAAAACTCCAAAAATATTAGTTGCAAAAATATATAATAAGGCTGTTTTTATTTGACTATCTCTAAAAAGATTAAGGGTTTCAATAGATAATGACGAAAAAGTTGTAAACCCTCCAAGCACTCCGGTAAAAATAAACAGCCGATAATTCTCCTGAAATTTTGAAGATTCAGCAACTACCCACAACAGTCCAATGATAAAAGAACCTGTTAAATTCACCGTAAAAGTACCAATTGGGAAAACACCTATAAATATTTTTTGCATCAGCGAGGATGTTAGATATCGCAACAACGAACCTAAAGCACCACCAGATATGACACATAAAATTTTCAACATAAGAAGTTAATATCTATACATCTTCTCTACCGTGACAGTTTTTAAATTTTTTACCGCTACCACAAGGACACGGCTCATTTCTGCCAACTTTTTTCTCTACTTTTATGGGTGCTGTAACTATTTGTTGTGTTGCAGCATTTGTTTTAGGAACTTCGTTTCTGCTTGTTTCAAACTTACTCATGTCAATTTTGCGTTGATGTCTTGCTTCCTTCACTTCTTCAGGGTTCTGAATAGGAATATGACCTTTCATTAAAATTGAAGTAATATCTTTATTGATATTTGTGAGCATTGTTTTAAACAAATCAAAAGACTCAAATTTATAGATAAGCAAAGGATCTTTCTGCTCATAAACTGCATTATGAACGGATTGTTTCAAATCATCCATCTCCCGCAAATGCTCTTTCCAGTAATCATCTATTGTTATCAGGATTGCAACTTTTTGGTAAGATTTCACAAGCTCTTTGCCTTGCGATTCATAAGCATTTTTAAGATTTGTGATAATGTTATATGTTTTCAGCCCATCTTCAATAGGAACCACAATATTTTCAAATTGATGTCCATGGTTTTCATACACATCCTTTATCACAGGCTGCGATTGGCTTGCAATGATGTCCATTTTACGCTTAAAGGTCTCTATAACTCTGGCAAAAAGATGGTCAGAAAGATCGTCCACACTATTTTTTAAATATTCTTTTTCCGCAAATGGTGGTTCAAGTGACATAACTCTGATAAGTTCCAATTTGAATTCATTATAATCAACAATTCCATGGTGTGTTTGAACAATATTGTCGCATGCATCGTTCAGCATATTTGAAATATCTACACCAAGACGTTCTCCAAACAAAGCGTTTTTACGTCTTTTGTAAATTACTTCACGTTGAGAATTCATCACATCATCATATTCCAGCAGACGTTTACGTATGCCAAAATTATTTTCTTCAACTTTTTTCTGAGCACGCTCTATTGATTTAGATATCATAGAATGTTGGATCATATCACCTTCTTTATGACCCATTCGATCCATCAAACGAGCAATCCTGTCTGAACCAAAAAGCCTCATTAAATCGTCTTCAAGTGACACAAAAAACTGCGAAGTTCCAGGATCTCCCTGACGACCTGCACGACCTCTTAACTGCCTGTCAACACGACGAGACTCATGTCGTTCTGTACCAATTATTGCAAGCCCGCCTGACAGTTTAACATCTTCACTCAATTTAATATCTGTACCACGACCAGCCATATTTGTAGCAATGGTTACAGTCTTGCTTTTTCCCGCTTCTGCTACAATATCTGCCTCACGTTGATGTAGTTTTGCATTTAATACATTATGCTTAATTCCTCGTATTTTTAACATCCTGCTCAATAATTCAGAAATTTCTACGGAAGTAGTACCCACCAAAACAGGCCGACCAGCTTCAATTAATTTACTGATTTCATCAATAACAGCGTTATATTTTTCTCGTTTTGTTTTATAAACAAGATCCTGATAATCTTTTCTAACAATAAGTCTATTTGTAGGTATCACTACAACATCTAATTTATAAATATCCCAAAATTCTCCTGCCTCTGTTTCGGCCGTTCCGGTCATCCCTGCTAATTTGTGGTACATCCTGAAATAATTTTGCAAAGTAATAGTTGCAAAAGTCTGCGTTGCCGCTTCAACTTCTACATGCTCTTTTGCTTCAATTGCCTGATGTAAACCATCAGAATATCGTCGTCCATCGAGAATACGGCCAGTTTGCTCGTCAACAATTTTTACTTTATTATCCATTACTACATACTCAACATCTTTCTCAAATAAAGAATATGCTTTTAACAATTGATTTACAGTATGCACACGTTCTGATTTGATTGCATAATCACGTAAAAGTTCATCTTTTTTTAATAGTTTTTCCTGATCGTTTAGATTTTCTTTTTCAATGTCAGCAATAACACTACCTATATCCGGAAGAATAAAAAACTTGTTGTCGTCGGTATTTGATGTAATATGATCCAGTCCTTTATCTGTAAGCTCAATCGTATTATTTTTCTCATCAATCACAAAATACAGATCATCAGTAACTTCATGCATTCTTTTATTATTATCCTGCATGTAGATATTTTCTGTTTTTAAAAGCAATGCTTTCATGCCCTGTTCACTTAGAAATTTCGTGATGGCACTATTTTTTGGTAAGCCCTTAAACGCCTGCACCAGATGAAAAGCACCTTTTTCATTATTTCCTTGTTGAATAAGTGTTTTGGCATCAGAAAGCAATTTTGTTACCAGATTTTTTTGTGCTTTATAAAGAAATTCAACACGTGGTTTAAATTCATCAAATAGCTGAATATCTCCTTTGGGGATAGGACCTGAAATGATAAGAGGTGTACGTGCATCATCAATTAGCACGGAGTCAACTTCATCAACAATTGCATAATGATGTTTTCGTTGCACAAGGTCTTCTATGTCAATTGCCATATTGTCGCGCAGATAATCGAAACCAAATTCATTATTTGTGCCAAAGGTAATGTCTGCCATATATGCCTTACGCCTGCCTTCAGAATTGGGCTGGTGCTTATCAATGCAATCAACAGATAGTCCATGAAACTGAAAAATAGGACCATTCCACTCAGAGTCACGTTTTGAGAGGTAATCGTTTACTGTTACGATATGTACTCCTTTGCCTGCAAGTGCATTTAGAAAAACCGGAAGGGTAGCAACAAGGGTTTTCCCTTCACCTGTACCCATTTCTGCAATTTTTCCTTTGTGCAAAGCAACACCAC
The DNA here is from genome assembly GCA_036171035.1 of Bacteroidales bacterium. Lineage (GTDB taxonomy): Bacteria > Bacteroidota > Bacteroidia > Bacteroidales > GWF2-35-48 > GWF2-35-48. The sequence continues at coordinate 4,971 of JAVHQG010000253.1, read as the reverse complement.
CCACCAACTGACAATCATAATGAACCATATCCCACAAGATATTAGTCCCTCCTGCAATCCAATGATTTGTCCAATATGCTTTTTCACCTTCAATAATTACATTATTCACAGATGTTGCAAGGTTGCGATCAAAATCATTTGCAGTAACTTCCAGGCGTTCATTTTCACTAAATCTACGTGCAGTATCTTTTACAATAGCAAAAGTTACCGGAAGTATTTGTTCTAGAATTTCCTCTATTTTAGTATCTATTTCTTTTTCAATTTTATCAACTTTTCCCCACAACTCTTCACGTTCATTGATTTCTGTGGTTTCAATAATTTTTTTAAGATTCAATATCTCTTGCTCATCAGGGGAAATAAAATCTTTGATTCTTTTCTTCAATTCATTAGATTTTGCCCTAAGTTCATCGTTACTTAAGTTGCGTACATAATCCTCTTCCGCTTTGATTTTTTCAACGAATGGTTTTATCTCTGCAATATCTCTGTCAGATTTTTTTCCAACAAATGTTCCAATAATTTTATTTAGAATGCTCATGTGATAAATCTATTTTTTAAAGAGAACAAAGGTAAAAATATTTTTGGTTCATGATTTTATGTTGAAAGAAATTTGAAGATTCTTAAATTTGATTTAGGTTTGTAAACGAATTTGATGTGATGATGATGTGATGATTGTAAATTTTATTTTATATTTATGAAAAGAATTATAAATACTGATGCTGCGCCTAAAGCAATTGGTCCATACAGTCAGGCTATTGAAGCAAACGGAACATTATATATTTCGGGGCAAATACCAATTGACCCTACTACGTCAAAAATTGTTGATGGAGGAATTGTTGAGCAGACAGAACAAGTGATGAAAAATATTGGAGCTATACTTCAAGCTGCCGGATATTCTTACAAAGATGTAGTGAAATCGACATGTTTGTTGAGTGATATGGCAAATTTTCAAGCAATAAATGAAGTTTATGGTAAATATTATTATGAAAACTCACCTGCTCGTGCTGCTTATGGCGTAGTGAAACTCCCACTTGGTGTTTTAATTGAAATAGAAACGATAGCTGTAAAGTAGGCTTACGCAGGAAGATATATAAGGAATAACAAAACCTATAAATAAAAAACCGACAGCGAAAAAAATTCTGTCGGTTTTTAAATTTGCATTATTTCATAATAGAAATACGCTTTGTGTAGGTCTTTCCATCACATTGAATATTCAGTAAATACAAACCATTTTTGAGTTCTGAAGTTCCTACGTTTAACTGATTGCCTGCCAACTGTGGTTGATATACTTTCACTTCTTTGCCCATTAAGTCAAAAATGTTAATGCGTGCATTTGTAACATTTATATCACCAAAATCAACAATGATATAGTTATTTGCAGGATTGGGAAAAATTGAGATATTATCATCAGCTTCCAGTTTTTGAACATCAACAAGGCATGAAATAGGTTGAATATCCATTGATGCAGCAATACCTATTGAAGAAGCTTTACAAGTCTGCCATACACCTGCTGAATTTTTTACATAAAGAGTATTATTTCCATTAACGCCTCTGTTTGCAACGTTTAACACAAAAGTATCAACAGAAACAACTTCAAAGCCTACATAAAAAATCCCATTTGAAGGAATATGAATTGGTGAATCAAAAGTAATGTATTTATATACATTTGCCGGCATTTGTGATATATTCACATCCTTATATCCCAAAGGAGCTAAAGTAGATCCTGTAGCACTTACAGAGGGTCCGCCGGCGGTACCACCCCAAACACTAAATCTCACCTTTTTAATGCTGCTGGTCTTTGATTTTCCAACAGAAAACATGATTGCAGAAACATCACTATATGTGTAATTTGTAAACTTTTCCGCATATGCCTTTATCCCTTTGCTATTAGGACCTGCCACATATCCTCCTGTTGGAACATTATACATGTGTAATGAAGCCCAGTCAGATGCCAATATATTACTTAATGTGTCACAATATTCAGGTAACTGTGAGGTAGTAACTAAGATATAATCTGCTTTGGTTTTTGTATTTGTACCCGTAGTATTTGGCGTATTATTATTCACTGTAAGAGTTACCGGATATAGCCCGGCTGTACCATACACAATACCTGTTGGGTTTTGAAGTGTAGAGGTTGAAGGCGTTCCTCCTGTAAACGTCCATGCCCACTGCAATGGAGTATTCAACGAAGAGTCAGAATAATTCACACTTTGCCCTACGGTAATTAACCTTGGATTTCCACTAAATTCAGCAATTGGAGCAACTGGTGTAGATGAAACAATATGTATGTATGCCAATCTAACCAAAGAATCTGTACCAATTGTGTTGGTAATTGTAAGGGTTACTTTGTAGTTGCCGGCTGTACTGTAAACAATACTTGCAGGATTTTGTATGGTTGAAGTTGCAGGTGTGCCTCCCTGAAATTTCCAACTCCAAAACAAAGGTGTTCCGCCACTCAAATCAGTAAAATTAACACTCTGACCAACCATTCTATTTTGATAATCTGCAACAAAATCGGCATTGGGAGCCATTGTACTTGGCGGCACAACTGTTATGTAATTTACTTTTGCAATGCTATCACTTCCCTGATTGCTGGTTACTCTTAAAGAAACATCATACGTTCCTGTTGCATTGTATGCGTGAACAGGATTTGTAACCGTTGAAGTATCAGGCGTTGGTGTTCCGTTATCAAAGTACCAGTACCTATGGCTGATTGTTGTACCCGTTGGTGCAGTAGATAAATCTGTAAATTGAACAGAACTGCCCACCACAACTGTTGTTGGAATTCCATTAAAGTCTGCTGTTGGGTAATAATCGGCAGCCGGATGAATATTGTAAATCATATCCTGATCGGCAGTATAATCTCCATTCCCGCCACCTGTTCCTACACCTCCAGGCTGAACGGCAGAAAGAGAGTTGTAGCTATTATAACTACCACCCCAGCCCCAGTTAAAATGATAATGCGCAGTATCCTGATAACCATCTAATACAAATGCATGACCACCTACGGCAGGATCCATGCCTGAATACAGAATAGGCTTATGTGCATCAAGATTCGATTTAATAAGGGCTTTCCATCCATTTGGTGTAGTATCTGTTTTTGCCTTATATTTTATATCAGAAGCGTATTTAAAATAAGTTACCAATGAACTCATTGCTGTAGTAGTTGATGCCCCGGATACGCCAGGAGCATAATTCATATTAACCGATACGCCAACATGATACATAAGCTGTGCTACATCTGCATTGGCTGCTGTTACTGAATTAGGCATATTTGCCCAATTATAAGTTGTTGCAGCAAAATTTGCTGTTTGGTTGCCGTATGTAGCATGGGTGTAAGAATGTGTGCCTTGTCCTTTTGCAGGATATCCCCAAAACTTCATGATCTGCGCTGTTGCAGTAGCCACACAGCCTGTTGGGCAATGACCGCCATATCCGGCACCACTGGAATCAGTAACTGGGCATCGATCATTATAATACTGGGTTTGGTTCCATGCAATCGGGTCTAATAAAGGAGTCACTGCCTGTATATCTTTTGCCCCTTTAAAATTGTTTGTATATGATTCCCATGCAGAAACAGCACTGGTATTTGTATAATTTTTATCAATCGCATTTTTGATCTGTTTTTTGTATCCTTCAATCCAAAAAGCAAATGCAGGAGGCATATTTGGGTCATTCATAATAAAATGTCCGGTGAAGGAATAACTTAACACCGGGAATACCTGATCGTCAGCCGAAACAACCAGCCAGCCATTGTTTCCCTCAACATTAAAGACATGAAGCACGGTAGAACCTGAATATGAGATAGAAAATTCATCGCTAAATGTGATATCCTTATATTTTTTGCTATTGTCCTGCAAATGCTCAAAATAAAAATTCTTTGCAGCCAACCGTGCTTTTTCAGATGGCACATGACCAGCCCAAAGAATACCTGAAACAAACAAGAACAGCATCAATAATTGTAATTTAGTTCTCATAAAACTTAAGTTTAATTAATTTTGAAGCAAAATATATAATTAGGGAATCTCTAAAAAAACTTAAAACCAAAACATCATTGTGAGGTTTAAACCGAAGCAATCTCAGAATATATAATAGATTACTTCACTCCGTTTACAATGACGGGATAGTTTTTATAGGTATTCATTATTAAAACATTGTAAATATAACTATTTATAAATAATTCCATAAAAAAAAATTAACGGGTCGGTAAAAAATGCAGCCAAACCTCCTGTAAGTACGGCTGTTAATATAGACAAAAAAAATAGTTTTTGGTTGCCTGCTGTTGTTGGGAACGCAATCATAACCGACCGCTATAGTTATGCTTTTTCGTATAATAATGTTATCAGGCTACTGCTCGACAAATATGGCTATTTTTCAGGTTGTGGGCATTGCTTACTACATGTGCCTCGCAGTCGCAATGACGCTAAATTTAAACGTCATTGTAAAAGCTTTTCGCCTGAAGCAATCTAAAATCTGCACAAAATTAATTTTTTACTCTATTTTCTTTACAGTCTCTCCATTTTACTACGAACACTCATGTTTTTGCATCGAACAATCGTGTGTCTAAAACGAACAGTCGTGTTATCGGGAGTATAAATTAGATTGTGTAAACAGGATTTAAAGGAATTCATCACCATATGTTTCGCAATGCTGATAAGCTTTTTCTGAGATACATGGAAGCAGGGCAATGATTCCTTAAAAGTGCCTCAAGATTGTTGCAGGGTTCACCTCTTTCGGTTTTTTTTAACAAAAAATATCCATCTGATTTCCCAAGTTTACTTCCAAAAATGTCAAGTTTTTTCAACTCCAATAAGATGTTTTCAAGAAATCGCTGAGGAATATTTTCGCTTTGTGCTATCTCGCTAATCAGCACGGCTCCGTTGCCATATTTTTTTGCAAGTTTAATTAGTTTTTGTAAGGAAACTCAGTGTCAGATAAGAAAATGTCAAGAATGAGGCTTTCACGGCAACCTGC
>JAVHQG010000252.1:0-2531 GCA_036171035.1 Bacteroidales bacterium | reverse complement strand
TCAACCAGAAATAAAACTACTGCTGAAATTCAAAGGTAGCAATTCTTTAATGCTATTTACGATGAAGATTTTATTTTTTCCGGCAAGCACCATTTTAATGGGATGGCTAAATCGGATTTCTGTTTCAAGTAATGATTGTCTGCAAGAGCCACAGGGGGGTACGGGGAAATCAATAAAATCAGATCCGGTAAAAGCACAAACTGCAACAGTTTTAACGGCAACATCGGGATATTTTGCATTAGCATAAAATAATGCAACACGTTCAGCACACAATCCTGATGGGTAGGCAGCATTTTCCTGATTATTTCCGTTGATGATTTTATTATTTGCAAGAAGAATTGATGCACCAACTTGAAATTTAGAATATGGGGCATAAGCCTGTTTTGCTGCTTCTTGGGCATTTTCGATAAGAAAAGCGTCTTCTTTTAGCAATTCGCTTATGGAATCGTATTGATAAACGATTGTTAATATTTCATTTTTCTTCATGAACTCTTTTTTTATACAAAAGTTTGTAAATATAAGAGAAGATACAATCAGCGAGTATAAAAATAAATAAAAATCACATTTATTGATTTACAATGTCTTAAAAACTCTTTGTGGAGCTGCGGGGACTCGAACCCCGGTCCAAACAAGGAACCCATAAGCTTTCTACATGCATATCTGTTATTTGATTGTTGGGAGCAAACCGGTTAACAGAATCCTATTTGAACCTTAGCTCCTGAATTTTGCCATGGCAACGGAGCAGTGCCATAACTATCTCAACTGAACTAGTACCCCGTTGCAGAAAGCCGTTGAGAACAACTCTTTGCGGAATAGCCTGTCACAGACTCTAAGCCTGTGATGAAGCATAAATCACGTAGTGACTATGCAGCAAGCGCGTATGAATTTTCGCCTTTTAATTTGTTGCAGTACCTTTTACGGGATAAACCACATTGCCCGACATGCTTACTTACCAATTCATCTTGCTGTCAAAACCAATCCAGCCCCATGATGATTTGTAAATATTAAATTATATGTTTACAAAAATACAAAAAACATCAATATGTTATGCAATTAAATGTAATTTTGCGAACTTAATTTTTTGTAAGGTTTGCAATATGAAAATTAACAAATCTAACCATTTAGGGGATTTAATATATGTATTATTATGGGTAACAGAATTAAAATTGGATTATTACGAGAAACAAAAGTCCCTTCAGACAGACGAGTGGGAATTACACCATTGCAGGGCATAGAGTTGTTAAAACAATTTCCACATGTGAGCCTTTTTGTACAACCCAGCAACATAAGGGGATACAAGGATGAAGAATATGAATTGCATGGACACATTTTTTGTGAAGATTTGAGCGATTGTGATATTTTAATAGGAATAAAAGAAGTTAATATTGCCAAATTAATTCCAAATAAAACCTATATATTTTTTTCACATACAGCTAAGAAGCAGCCACATAATCAGTTGCTTTTACAGGAGATTATGAAAAAAAAAATAACCCTGATTGATTATGAATATATGACTGATGAAAAAAATAATCGGTTAGTAGCATTTGGTCATTGGGCCGGCATTGTAGGTGCTTATAATGCGCTTGTTGCTTGGGGAATCAGAAATAAAGCATACAATTTGGAACGAGCATACCTTTGTCATGATATGACAGAAATGGTTACACAGTTGCAGAAAGTGAAGCTCCCTCCTGTGAAAATTTTAATCAGTGGAGGAGGACGAGTTGCAAGTGGTGCACAGGAAACTCTTTCACATTTAAACTATAAAAATGTTACACCGGCTGATTTTTTAACAAAAACGTATGATGAACCCGTGATTTGTCAGGTAGAACCAAAGGATTATGTGAAACACAAAGATGGAAAAGCTTTTGATTTGTCACACTTTTTTGCACATCCTGAAGAATATGTTTCTACATTTAATCCATATACAAAGGTTGCTGATATTTATATTTCATGTCATTTTTGGGATCCAAAATCGCCTGTTTTTATGACGAAAGAAGATATGCGCAGTCCTGAATTTCATATCTCTGTGATTGCAGATGTTAGTTGTGACCTTAAGATTCCAATTCCTTCAACATTAAGATCGTCAACAATTCCGATACCGTTTTATGGCTACAATCCGGTTTCTGAATGTGAAGATGATCCCTGGAAACAGGGCAACATTACCGTTATGGCTGTCGATAATTTGCCTGGAGAATTACCTAGAGATGCATCGCAGTTTTTTGGAGATAAGCTTTTAAATAATATTTTACCATCACTATTAGGTACAGATGACACTGGAGTAGTAAAACGAGCTACAATTGTAAAAGATGGAAGCCTAACTGAACGTTTTTCTTATCTGGCTAATTTTGCTGAAGGGAAAGAGTAAAGTAATTTCAATCTGATTACAAAAAAGAAAGATATTATAAGTTTTTGCATACAAATATTTTAAGCAGCATAGCTGCGATATATTTGTGGATTGATTGATAAAAGGTTCTTAAAGAAGCATCGCTCCGAAACATTATATAGTGTCGGCAAAAAAACGCCAATAATTT
>JAVHQG010000251.1:0-2552 GCA_036171035.1 Bacteroidales bacterium | reverse complement strand
TTTTTCAGAACCAATCATACTCATAAATGCTCCCGGTACTCCGTGTCCTGTGCAATCAGCTGCTGCAATGAAAACAGATTGTTTGTTTTTATGGAAAAAATAAAAGTCACCGCTTACAATATCTTTTGGTTTGAATAGAACAAAGCTTTGAGGAAGTGCATTATAAATTTCTTCCTTCTTCGGCAGTTTAGCCTGCTGTATGCGTTTTGCGTAGTTTATGCTATCGGTAATTTCTTTGTTTTTATCTTCAATGATTTTGCTTTTTTCTGCGAGAGAAACATTGGCTTTTTGTTTTTGCTTGTACCCTCTGAAAATAAATAGAGCAAGTAATAAAACTAAAAATAAACCAAAACTTACTGAATAAATGACAATCTTTTGCCTCTGTTTTTCTTCTGCTGTTATAGCATCTCTCTTATCCTGCTCTGCTTTTGTTGCCGCTTCTTTTTTCTCAAAATCATAAGTCATTGTACTCTCAATAGTTTTTTTCTTTGTTTCTTCATTGTCAATACTGTCCCTGTATACAATAAATAGTTTGTGATGCTGATAAGCGAACTTCCAGTTACCCTGCATACTGTCTAAGGTAGATAAGCTGCTGTAGCAGTCTTTGATTTTTTCTTTACTTCCTATTTCCTTAGAAATTTGCAAAGCTTTATTAAAATAATATAGCGCATCTTTTAATTTGTGCAATTTTGCTTGCAACTCACCGAGATTTTTAAGTGAACTTGCAATGCCTTGCTTATCACCTATATCTTCTCTTATCTTCAATGAAGCGAGATAATTTTTCAAGGCAAACTGGTAATTGCCTTGACAGTAAGAAACACCACCGATATTATTATAAGAAGTAGCAATGCCTTGCTTGTCTTTTATTTCTTCCCTAATTTTTAATGAAACAAGATAATTTTTTAATGCTTCTGAGTAATTGTTTTGATTCAAATAGATATTTCCAATGTTATTATAAGATTTAGCAATACCATACTTATTTCCAATTTCTTCCCTTATCTTTAATGCGAGAAGATATTTCTTCAATGCTTCGGAAAGGTTTCCTTGATTTTTATAAATTATTCCTATGTTTTCATAAGAAACAGAAATGCCAATTTTATCACCAATTTCTTCTTTTATTTTTAATGATGCAAAATGGTTCTTTAACGCTTCGGGATAATTTCCCTGACTCCAATAAATGGCTCCAATATAATTGTAAGAATCAGCGATGTTTTGTTTATCACCCAGGTCTTTATATTTATTTAATGCAATCGTAAAATTTTTTAGAGCTTTGGGGTAATTGTCAATATGAAAGTAAAAACTACCGATTTTTATGTAAGAATTAGCAATGCCTTTTTTGTCTTTAATATCTTCCATTATTTCCAATGCAGCAAAGTAATTTTTTATTGCTTCATTATAATTCCCCTGAATATTATAAATATTACCTATATTATTGTAAGCGCCAGCGATTCCATTAGACCATCCTCTTCTATTTCCAATAGTAATGGAGCTTGCCAGTGCGAGTGCTTTATTTCCATATTTGATTTCGTTTTCAAATTCCCCAATGTTTATATATTCTCGAGATAATTTGTTTAAGTGATTTACTTTGTTGGTATCTGGTTTGTCAGATGCAATAAGGGTAAGAAGGGAATCAATGTTTTTATTTTGGGCAAGAAATGTCAAATGACAAAAGCAGAAGGCCATTCCGAGAATAATATATTTTATGGTTCTTGTCAGCATAGAAGTCTTAACACTTAGTTCTATCAACACAGCAGTCGAAAGGTACTTCAAAATAAATTCAAAATTCGATTTTCAAAAATTATAATTGTCGAACGGAGAGTTCTTGTCCGTTCGTTTTTTAATTGCCTTGCGCCCAACGGCAGGCTTGGCGCATATTGCCGCTTTCGTAAAAATAAATTATAAAATTATAAGTGGCAAAAACTAATAGTTAAAAATTTCTACCGCTGTGAAAGGTTTTTGCCGCGACCTATTTCAATTGCGAGCTCAAGTGATGAAGCTTACTATGAGCGGCAATTGAGCTTATTTGATGTTGGTGGCAGAGCAACTTTCTTTCGAGTTATATTTATATCAGTCGAAACATGTTACGGTCTTTTTACACGTTGGTCTTAACACACAGTTCTAAAAACAAAACAGTCGTAACACCCTACAGTTAAAGGCGCACACCGATTACTAAAATGTCATCAACTTGTTCTCTGTTTCCCCGCCAGTTGTCGGCAAATGTATCTAAATATTTTTCTTGTTCCTGCATTGTGATGTCCTGTATGTCAAGCAAAATTTCTTTAAATTTTTTTGTCATTAATTTTTTCCCCTCCTCTCCACCAAACTGGTCAGTGTAGCCATCTGTGAAAATATAAAAGGTGTCGCCTTGCTGTAATTTAATTTCGTGAGTGTCGAAAAACTGCTGGTCTTCAGTGAAACCACCAATAGCTTTTTTAGTAGCTTTTGTTTCTTCCACTTCGGTCTGCCCTTTGCGAATGAGCCAGAGTGGTCGGTTTGCGCCAGCGTACTTGAGTTCAAAGTTATGAGTTATGAGTTTTGAGGTATTTTCTGCT
>JAVHQG010000250.1:0-2571 GCA_036171035.1 Bacteroidales bacterium | reverse complement strand
AGGATTTATTAATTCATGTCACGCATATTTTATTTTTAGGCAAAACGTTTATGTAAATTAAGCTCAAGCATTGTAAAAACAATTTCTACAATTTCTGATAATCAACTAAATCGAGGCTTGTTTTTTTTAATAAGCCATAAGACCAACGCAGAATTACTAATGAACTTATTAAGCCTCCAATTGCATCAATATATACAATGTTCCATATAAGACCGGCAACAAGTCCCACAATTGCAGTAACACTAGTCAATGCATCTGCCAGCACATGCAGATATGCAGACCTTATATTTTGGTCGCTGTGTGATTCATCATGGTAAAGCAACATAGCGCTAATAATATTTACGATCAGCCCTATAATTGCCACAATAATTGCGTCAGAAAAATTAACACTCACGGGCTGAAAAAACCTTGCTGTAGATTCATACATAATGTATCCTGAAAACACCACTAATATGATTCCACTTGTATAACCAGAAAGCGACAAAATTTTTTCTGTTCCACTTTTAAAACATACATTGTTTTTATGCTTCTCTGCCAGATAATATGCAATAAGGCTTAAGCCCAACGCACCTGTATGAGATAGCATGTGGATTCCATCGGCCAGTAGTGACATTGATCTGGTGAGAACACCAAACACAATTTCAATAACCATTGTAAGCCCTGTAATATATACTACAATCCTTGTACGGGCTTCATTTTTAGAATGAGAATGATGTGTCAAAATATTATTTAAAATGTGCTTGAAATTGATACCATTACACCATTGGACGCAGGTACAGCACGGCAAACACCACCTACACACATAATCCCTTCGCGCTGCTTACCATATGTGATTTGTATCCTATTTGCATTTTTAATATACCCAAATCCTGCAGAAAAATAGTGAATTCTTTTGTTTGCATCTTCGTTCCCATAATTCCATTGATCGAACACAGTAAAAAACCAATTTGGGATTGTGAACTCCATAAGTCCCATTGCCCAATTTCTCTGATCTTGTTTGGTGTACATATGCTGTAACTCTGTGCGAAGCGAATAATCTGAACGGAATTTATATGTAAAATCAACAATCACCACATCGCTGTAAACAGAGCCATGTCCTGATGTTCCGCGCAAGATATCATAGTTATAAATTAGATTTTGGTATGTAATAATTGTAGAAATTTTATCAGTGAACTTTTTATTTATTTCTATATTAAAATCTTGAAAAAATATCTCATCACCAACATCAAACCAGTCGGATTTATATCCATCTGTTCCTCTTTCTCCTATACCTATTGTGTCATTTAATGCAATTTTTTTAATGTTGTTTGCTCTTGAAAACCCTACATTGATTCCTGTACCATACCTCCCTCCAAATAAACTCTCTTTAGGAATTTTATACATTACTTCTGCCTGCGCACCAAGCTCGCCGTTTGGCTGCGTAGCATATGGATACATGGCAGCAAGATTGTATGTGTGGGTTTTTGTAATTGACGGCAAATAATTAATACTTAAATTATTTAGGTTCGCATTTCTATCTGATCTAAAGCTCATATTGTCTAGTCGTTTTGCAGAAAACAATATTCCAAGCCCTTTTTGTGAGTATGAAGCATTGAAAATAAGCCCTTCTCCAGGTTTGTAGATAAAATTATTATCACCTGAAGGATCATTGATTTTGTAAGCATATTCAGCCGATACTGCTACTTTCCCATGTGTTATATTCATACGTCCGGCAAAAGCCCCAACGTTTTCAGGTAATTTATAAATTGGATCTTCATCTTTTTGATATTTACTCACAAAGCTACCGCCAAAAATTATTTGTGTCAGTTTTGTACTTAAAAATGAGATAGCTTCATTCAGATTTATTTCTCCATCTACACCTCTTACAATACCCGGTCCTTTTTCAAAATATAATCGCTGATAGCCTATAATCCCCTTCAATGCAATTCCTCTAAATGGTTCGTATTTTAATTTTACACCGTCCATGGCATTGTCGTAACCTAGATTTTTATCTTCGTAAGAGCGGAAAATCAGTCCACTACCAAACTGATCATAGTAATTTCCAACAGTTATTTCAAGTTCATCAGCTTTATAAATTGCCCATCGGATAGGAACACCAAAACCATTGTTTTTCCCTCCTTCATTAGGGAAACCCTGTAGGGTATTCATATAACCTTCAAACCTCACACCAGCTGCAAATTTACCTCTTGAATAATTAAAATTGGCATACGAGTTCATCAGCAGTTTTTCTGGGACAATAGGTGCTCCTATAGATGAATCTTTATTATAATATTGAATATCTGCCTGAAAGTTACCATGCAACTGCCCTTCATTATTTTGTGGATTTTCCTGTGCTGAACCTTGAATCGCAATAAATATGAAAAATACTACTACAAGAAATCTCATTCTTTTACATTTAGAAGTCAATATTACTACTTTGTAAACTATTGCCCATTGCCCATTGCTTTTTTAAACATAATCCCATCAACGCCCCATAGTCATTTCGACCAACGGGAGAAATCTCTGATCCATCATCCTATCAACGCCCCATAGTCATTTCGACCAACGTGAGAAATCTCTGATCCATCATCC
>JAVHQG010000249.1:0-2575 GCA_036171035.1 Bacteroidales bacterium | reverse complement strand
GATTTAAGCTTTAGATTTTCAATGATTTTTGCCATTAATCCCTCGCTTAGACATTTCGACAAGCTCAATGGCCGAAGTTATTAAATATATTTAATAATGTATATATTTGCATAAAAATTCAAATTAAATGGTGCAAATTAAAAAGATAACCCTGCCTATTGAAGGAATGACGTGTGCTGTTTGTGCTCAAAGTGTTGAAAAAACACTAAAAGCACAAGTTGGTGTTAAAACGGCGGCTGTAAATTTTGCAGAGCATTCAGTTTTGATTGAGTTTGATGAAAATACAACTACCCTTCAATCCCTGCAAAAATCAGTAAGTGATAGCGGTTATGAATTGCTGGTTGACGAAAATATATCACAAAATGAACTTGAAAAATTAGAACAAACAAAAATACAAAAACTCAAAAAGAAGCTAATCGTTTCTATTATATTTTCATTACCAATATTTGTGCTATCTATGTTTTTCATGCATGCTTTTTCTTATGAGCATGAACTTTTATTTCTATTAAGTATTCCTGTTTTAATATATTGTGGTGCTGATTTTTTTATCCACTCTGTTAAGAAAATAAAACGACTCGAAACCAATATGGACACATTGGTTGCTATGAGTACAGGTATTGCCTTTATTTATAGTTCTTTCAATGTTTTTTTTTCAAAATTTCTGATAAGTAAAGGCATTGCACCTCACCTATATTTTGAATCTGCCACCGTAATTATTACATTTATTTTACTCGGAAAATATCTTGAAGAGCGTTCCAGAAGCAGGACTTCATCGGCAATGAAAAACCTTCTGAAATTGCAGCCAAACACACTTTTTGTACTTCGTGAAAATCAAGAAATTGAAATTTCATTAAAAGATATTCACTTAAATGATGTGATTCTGATCAAGCCCGGATCAAGCATTCCAGTTGATGGAAAAGTTATTTACGGACAATCATTTGTTGATGAAAGCATGATTACAGGAGAACCATTGGCTGTTAATAAAAATATTGACGATAAACTTTATGCCGGCACAATCAATCAACGTGGCAGTCTGCAAATGATGGCCGAGAAAACAGGAAACAAAACACTTCTTGCACAAATCATAAGTCAGGTTCGTGATGCGCAAATGAAAAAACCTCCGATCCAAAAACTTGCCGATAAAATTGCAGGTATTTTTGTTCCGATAGTCATCAGCATATCTATCATCACGTTCACTTTATGGATTATATTTGCCCCTTCTCCTGCCCTCGCAAATGCAATCATTTCGGCTATTACAGTTTTAATTATTGCCTGCCCTTGTGCTTTAGGTCTTGCTACTCCAACGGCACTCATCACAGGACTTGGCAGAGGTGCTGAAAATGGTATTCTCATTAGAAATGCTGAAGGGTTTGAAATCGCTCATAAAATTAATGCAATTGTATTTGATAAAACAGGGACTCTTACTATAGGGAAACCTGAAGTGATAAATGAAATGTGGTTTGTTCAGAAAAATATTACCAACCTAAAAAATATCCTCGTTGCCATTGAACAATTGTCGGAACACCCATTAGCGAATGCCATTTGTAATTTTCACCAAGCAGATAATATTGAAAAAATATTAGTTTCACAATTTGAAAGCATTACTGCAAAAGGCGTTACAGCTAATATTAATAATGAAAAATATTTTGTTGGAAATGCTGAATTACTGCACCAAAACAACATCCCTATCAATAATAAATCATCGATTAATGAAACAGGATCAATAGTATATTTTGCAAATGCTCAACAATGTTTAGCAATATTTACAATTGCTGATGAAATCAGAGAAACATCTGCAAAAGCAGTAAGCAATCTACAAGCAATGGGGATTGAAGTTTTTTTACTAACCGGCGACAATTTAGAAACAGCCGAACTAATTGCAAAGCAAGCAGGAATCAAAAATATTACAGCCAATGTGCTACCAACAGAAAAGACTTTGTTAATTGAGAAATTACAAAACAAAGGCTACATCGTTGCTATGGCGGGCGATGGCATTAATGATGCGGCTGCACTTTCTAAAGCAAATCTGGGTATTGCAATGGCAAGTGGCTCGGATATTTCAATTCAGAATGCCGATATAATCCTGCTGCAATCAGACCTAATGCACATTATAAAAGCCATCAATTTATCTAAAGCTACTTATCGGATTATTAAACAAAATTTATTCTGGGCATTTTTTTATAACATTATTTCAATACCATTGGCAGCAGGCATTTTTTATCCATTTACAGGGTTTTTATTAAACCCTATGATTGCGGGTGCAACAATGGCAATGAGCTCAGTTTCAGTTGTCTCAAATAGTTTACGTTTAAAAAAGATAAAATTATGAGTACTTTAAAATTCAAAACAAACATGAAATGCAATGGCTGTATCGAAGGAGTTACACCGCATTTAAAAGCCTTATCGTTTATTAAAAGTTGGTCTGTTGATTTGAATAGTCCAGATAAAACACTCACCATAGAAACAGAATCAGATGATGAAAAATCAATTATAGAAGCAGTAACAAAAGCAGGATTTAAAATTGAAGTTATGAATCCCCTACGAAAAGTATAATTTTTGAAGGGGACTAAATAGT
>JAVHQG010000248.1:0-2577 GCA_036171035.1 Bacteroidales bacterium | reverse complement strand
AGATTTGAAGATGCCGTTCCATTTTCAAATGGATTTATTTTCAAATTTTCAAATTTGGTTATTACCCAGCAAGGGTTATTTGCTCCGGCAAACTGCATTTCAAGAGTATCTGTATTTATTGCACAAAAAGCCATATCCATTCCATCTTTTTGTTCACTATCAATACCTTTTTGTTTTAAAGACTCAATAACTCTTTTGCGAAGCTGATCTAAAACCTGACTTGCTGTTGTAATTTTTTCCTGCCTTACGATTTCATTCAGCAAGGCAATTCCCAGCATGCTCATAAATGCTCCGGGAACACCATGTCCGGTACAATCTACAACACAAAGAAGTACCCATGAATTTACTTTTGTGATCCAAAAAAAATCCCCACTTACAATGTCTTTTGGTTTACTTAGAATAAAATATTCGTTTAAAAACTCTCCCAAATAATCATCCATAGGAAGTACTGCCTTTTGAATACGCTGCGCATAAATAATACTGTCTGTAAGTTCTTCATGAATTCGTTCGATATGTTTTTTTTGTTTTGTCTCATTATCGCACTTAACACGAATTTCTTCGTTTGCTTGTTCCAGTTCTTCGTTTTTGTATAGAATCAATGCATTTGTTTTTTTCTTTATCATAAACATTCTAAAAAGCACAATAGTAAACCCAATTACAAACAATAATCCACAGATAATAAACAAATTCATAATTTTTTGTTTTTTCATTTCTGAAGATTGCAGCTCTTTTTCTTTTTCAAGTTTTCCAATAGCTAATTGTTTTTTTTCAGTTTGATATTTTGTTTCCATTTCAGTAATTGCGTTGGTCTTATCATCCCGAAACATGCTGTCTTTTGTGTCGATATAATTTTCTACAAACTCAATAGCTTTGTTTGTATTTCCAAGATTTTTGTGAGCCTTAAAAAGCACCCAGGCGGCTTCATTTTCCATAGGTAAAGTTTTTATTTCCTGTGATAAATTGTATGCTTTCATTCCATAGTTTACAGCCTCATTCAAATATCTTGTTTTTTGTTTTGATTTACCATTTATTGCGTTTGCAATGCTTAATTTTAATTCAGCAATATTTGTAAGAATTAATGCTTTTCCATATTTATCATTAAGTCCCTCTGTTATTTTTAATGACTTTTCCAAACAAATTATAGCTTCTGAAAAACGCCCGGTATTTTGATATGCGTTGCCTAGATTTGTATAGCAATTACTTATTCCTTTTTTATCTCCAATTTCTTCATTGATTTTTAATTGTTTTAAGAAAAATTCAATTGCTTTTACATAATTACCTTTGTTTTCATACACAACACCAATGTTTCCATTACAATAACTCATCCCATTTTTATCGCCAAGAGACGCATCAATTTCGAGAGATTTTAGATAATATTCAATGGCTTTATCATAGGCTTTTTGACTAAGATGCACATTCCCAATATTATTATAACAAGAGCTGATTCCTTCCTTGTATTTTATTTTTTCGTCTATTAATAATGCGATCTGGTAATATTCTATTGCCTTATCAAATAATCCCTGATAATAATACGCATTCCCAATATTAAAATAGCACAAGTGCATGGCTTTATTATTCTTAAGTTTTTGAGCTATTTTTAATGATTTTTTATAATATTCATGAGCTTTGTCATATGCCCCTTGTTCAAGATGCACTCTTCCAATATTGTTATAGCATGTAGATATTTCTTTTTCGGCTTTCAATTGAATCTCTATATTTTTTAACTTTACCAGTTCAGTTGCAAGATGTAATGCTTGGTTGGAAAATGCGATGGAAATATCATATTGGGCTTTGTAAATACAAGTTGCCCAACCAAGTTTTTGCAAGGCATGAATCAAAACAATTGTATATTCTGGCTTCAATTTTTCAATTTTATTTTTGCTGATTAAATTCATTGATCGCTTATAAAACATTATTGCAGTATCTGCGTTTGAATATTGAAAATAATCACCTAATTCAATATAAATACGTGCTTTAACTGTGTCGTGTTTTGCAAATTTCAAATTGTGACGAAGGCTATCGCATCTATTTATATTTTGTGAAAAACAAGATAAATAGAAAACAGAAAATAGAAAAATAAGTGTTATTTGATGCCTTTTCATTGCGTTATTTTTCTGATATTTTTATACCCATTACAGTGATATCATCAATTTGCTCGCCACTTCCTATCCACTCATTAATAGTGGTTTCAAGCAGTTCCTTTTGTTTGGTCATTGTCAACTGGCAATTAGCAATTATCAAATTTTTGAGATTTTTTGAAAGAAATTTTTTACGATTTGGTCCGCCGAACTGATCTTCGTAGCCATCGCTCATTAAGTAGATTGCATCACCTTTTTGTAGCTGGTGGGTATGATTTTCAAAGGGGTTCATTCTATCATGAATACCAATAGGCATCTTGTCACCTTTTAGTTCTACAAGCTCATTAGTCGGTTCTATTAACTGGTTTGAGAATGTGTCAATTTGAAGATTTGAAGATGCCGTTCCATTTTCAAATTGATTTATTTTCAAATTTTCAAATTTGGTTATTATCCAGCAAGGATTATTTGCGCCTGCAAACTGCATTTCCAGCGTTTCCAA
>JAVHQG010000247.1:0-13027 GCA_036171035.1 Bacteroidales bacterium | reverse complement strand
TCCGGCTTGTCCGTAAAATAAATTAATATTCAATTAATGAACATTGTACTAATTAAAAAATATTTATACCATGGAAAATATAGAATTTGAAAAAGGGAAAAAATTTGTTTACACAGATAGCATTGACTATGCAAAAGATTCAGTTGTGAGTAAAATTGTACTAAAAAAAGAAACTGGAAATCTCACATTATTTGCTTTCGATAAAGGGCAAGGGTTAAGTGAACATACTGCTCCGTTTGATGCAATGGTTTTCATTGTCGATGGCGAAGCAGATATTATTATCGATGGAAAATCAAACGTATTAAAAGTAGGTGAAACTATCATCATGCCTGCAAATATCTCTCATGCACTTAAAGCAACAGAGCAGTTTAAAATGTTGCTTACGATGATTAAGAGCAAATAAAAAGATAAAGTGTCTAAAACTCCTTTACATACCGAGAGAACTACGATTGCTGTGATGATAAAGATGTATTGCAAATATCACCATGGCAAAACAAAATTATGCTCAGAATGTCAGGAACTTTTAGACTACGCAGAACTACGAATTGATAAATGCAAGTTTGGTTTGGAAAAACCTGCTTGTAAAGATTGTCCGGTGCATTGCTACAAACCTGAAATGCGTGAAAGAATAAGGAATATTATGTGTTGGTCCGGACCACGAATGATTTACACACACCCAATTCTTGCAATAAAACATTTACTGCGGGAAAAGAAAAAAATATTGCAAAATCAATGAATTATTTTTTTCTTAAAACCATTAATCCATCCCGTATTGGGAAAAGCACATTTTGAACCCTTGTATCATTGTGAACATGGTTATTGAAAGCAATAATACCTTTTGTAAAATAATCGTTATTCCGCAAATCATTTTCTACTACTTTCCCGCTCCACAAGACATTGTCGGCTATAATAAATCCACCCTGTTTTACTTTGTCAAACGCCAGTTCATAGTAATCAATATAATGAATTTTATCGGCATCAATAAATACAAGGTCAAAAGAGATATTTAATGTAGGTATTATTTCCAATGCATCGCCAACGTATAGCTGTATTTTGTGAGAATAACCTGATTTTTCAAAAAATGATTCTGCTATTTCAGTAATTTCATCATTAATTTCTATGGTATGAATTGTTCCGTCAACAGGCAAGGCTTTTGCCATACTGATTGCTGAATATCCTGTAAAAGTACCTATTTCAAGAATGTTTTTTGGCTTAATCATATGGCAAAGCATCTCAAGTACTTTCCCTTGCAAATGACCAGATAATTGACGGGGATGATATATTTTCACATTGGTTTCTCTCCAAAGCGATTTTAAAATTTCACTTTCAGATTCAGTGTGGTTTAATATATATCTATCTAATTCTTCTTTAGAATTCATTCGTTGCGATATTTTTTAATATAGGGGATTTAAAATAAATAATGCCCTTTTTGTAGTAAGATGTCACACGTCTTATCTCTGGTTTATTAAGGTCGTAAAATTCAAATGTAAACATATTTTCTGAAACAAAATAATCATTCAAGAAATCGTTTGTTGGGCAGAAAACTGAGTGGAAGTGGTTGATAAAAGCTGATTATTCAAATCCTTAAAATAAAATATTTTTCAACGTGTTCTGATAGGGTCGGTTGTGTGATTAATCAGAGCGTCGGCAAAAAAACGAAATAGGGTCAGCTTGTATCGGCAATCTTTCAAGTCATTATAATTATTTATCTTATTACATTATATTATTGTCATTCATATTTGAGTTTATCCTGTCATTTTATCTACCACTAATTTTTGATAACCTTGTTGGCAACGGGTTGCGAGTTGGTTACGTGCTGCTTACCGCTTTATCATTGCGCAAGGGCGTAGCCCTAGCATTATCATTAAAAGCAGCATGAAACCAACTCGCTGTTGTGAGCTGGGCATATTATTATTTATCAAGTATTTATATCATTATAAAGATATTATTATTTTGTCTTTCGTTAACAAGGGCGGGAGAAAAATTTTGAAAAAGGGGAGCAAATTACAGGCTCTTTTGACTTTTGAGGCGGCGTGTTGCTTTTGTGTGAAAAGGCAAATGTGCCTGTAATAACGATAGCTATCTTTTTATTGATTTTCAATTTTTTAATATGGATTTATACTCACTATCGAAGGTTGTCATAATAATTTCGTAGCGTGTTATTCTCCTTTAATGTTTGTCAAATTTACTTCGATACATGAGATTATGTTTTGTACTCTGAAAGAATTGCTTTGAAGCTTGTAATTGTTATTTTGTACTCTATCTAATGTGCTTCGATGTTTGTCGAAACCATAATGAAGTATGAGAATTTATTAATATGCGTGTCAAAGTCTTTTCGATTAATGCCAAAGTATCTTCGATGTATCAATAACAAACTTCGATATATGTAAAAACCCATTTTATCTATGAGAACGGGTTTTGATGTTTGTCATACTGATTTCGATGTATCAATATGCAATAATTCCCAATAAATATATTATTTTGCAGGGGGTGCAGGGTCTGTCGGTGTTTGTGAACCATCTACGGTATTATCAGGCTTAACTCCTTTCATATGGTCTATAATTTTGGAGAATGTAAATTACTCTTTGAATATTTTTTGGGTATAATTTCCTTTACTTGTAAAAACTGATATTAAATATATGCCACTTTTTAAATCACTTACATTTATTACCAATTCATTCTTTGTTTTATTTGAAAATTGTTTTACTATTTGTCCGATGCTGTTATGAACTTGGACTTCACAGATTTGTTCTCCATTAATAACAAGTGAATTGGTTGTTGGATTCGGAAAAATGCTTATTTTAAAGGGTTGAATATTGTTTTTAGAAATTATATTGCTTACTCCGCAGGAATCAACATAAGAACCGCCGATCCAGCGAGCTAAACCATTTGCAAAAACATTATCTACGCTATCTAAACATGCAACAAACAGGGTATCATGATAAAATTCAAGGGCTGATATTACACCTCTAAAAAAATTACCACCCAAAGCGCACCATCGCACACCATCCCATTTGGCAAGACATTTGGCAGGAATACCTCCAGCATAATAAAATTGACCAGAAACATACAATTCATTATTATGAACTCTGAAGTCTGTTGGAATATAAAACCCGCCACTAAGACCTGTGCCAACATTTGACCAAAATGTTCCATTATATTTGGCTATATATGAATTGGTGTTCATATCTAAGTTGCCGCCTATGTATAATTCACCTTTATAATTAGTAATTACATCAACTTCTCCGTACCCTCCACCTACATAAATATCAGGCTTTACCCAATTTGCTCCATCAAACATTACCAAATCATCTATTGTATCATTTTGAAAATTGCCCCCGACAAAAACCTTATTTCCATAAAAACCAACATCTCTTAAATCATTGTAAGGTCCACTATGACTTAATAAAGGCAAATCATTTACTGCTTCCCATTTTATACCATTCCATTTTGCCAGACTATTAATACCTGTTACTCCTCCTGAACTATCAAATATACCTACGGCATACAGCGTATCATTATAAACCCTAAGTTTCCATATATTACCATATTTATTAGATGCGCTTGCCCATAACCCGTTACCTACTTTACTCCAACTGTTTCCATCCCATTTTGCAATACTCCCTGTTAGAATAGAATCAACTTTATCAAAAGTACCTCCAACATATATTTCTCCATGATATTGAACAATTGATCGTACAATACCATTGAGTCCATTAAATAAATTGGGCATTGTATCCCATTTATTATTTCTGAATCTTAATACATAACCTGAGTCGAGATTATTGGAAAACCACAAATAACCACCAACATATAAAACATCATTAACTGTGTCGTTGCATATAGTATTGATATACTTTCCACCTGTATGAATACCTGCAGCTTCCCAATTAGACTGCTGAGAAAATGCAGGTATTGAAATAAACAATAATATAACTACTATATGGTAGCGCATATTTGTAATTATAATTTAATGAGTTTTTTTGTGCTTGTTGTTTCATTTGTTATTAATTGAATATTGTAAACTCCTCTTGGCAAATTGCTGATATCAACATTCACGACATGTTCGCCAATAAGATTTTTTATTTTTTTGCTTATTGCTAACTTACCACTTATATCATAAAGATAAATATCAACATCTGACCTAAGCCTATTATTGAAACTAATATTAATTCTATCCGCAACAGGGTTAGGATAAATGCCAAACAAATTGGATTTTTCGCTTTCTAAATCAGTAACAGAAAGCACAGAAGACAAATCGAACATTGAAATGAATCCATCAGCACTGCCTGAATTTACATCCTGATAATAGGCGTTGTTGCCATAATCTTTTACAGGAAAAAACACATAGTCTGTATCAAGATTACTGCTCTCGGTTGTTCCTGACATGAATAAACTGTTATTATAAACAGCGAGACATTTACCCCAGTCTGTCGCATTAACATTACTGCTTCCACCTCCAAAATAAGTTGACCAGATTATTTGACGGCTTGCATTTAAACAAGTAATTGTGGCATCATACGTATTGTTTGCCTGAGATTGAGAATAAGTATTTGCGGGCTGAACGACATTAATATCACTACTAATAGACATACCTGTTAATAAGATATTATCACCAACTAAGGCAATTGAATTAAGCCAATCAATATTATTGCCCCCAAGATAGGTACTCCATTTTAAATCAAAATTACTGTTAAACTGCATTATAAACCCATCGGACTCTCCATTTAGTGTCAAATTATATGTAGGATAATTATTTGAATTAATGGTCGGGAAATTTGTGCTTATGGTTGTTCCGGTAAGAATAATATTATCATAATTGTCAACTGCAACCATAGCACTACCTTCCATTTGTTCCGTATCATTCCCGCCTAAACATGTGGCCCATGTTATTTGGCCTTGACTATTATAGCGGATAATGAAGCCGTCATAATTTCCTTTATATGGACGCACCCAGGCACCAGAAGGGTTATTCGACTGGGTTAAATTCCCAGTAGCTTCGCCAACAATGTACAAATTATTATTCTTGTCAATTGTAGCACTATATGGGAACACTTGACCTGCGCCCCAGTAATAAGTACCCCATGTTGCCTGACCGCTTTGATTAATCTTTAAAATATAGGTGTTAAACAAATATGGTCCGCTATAAGTCAAATTAGTTGCACCCGATAAATTAATAGATGGGAATCCTTCATGGGCAGAACCAATAACGAATAAATTATTATTATTATCGAATAATATTTTTTCTCCATTATCGCCTAACGGACCTCCAAAGTAGGTTGACCAATTTAATGTATTATATTGAAAATCATATTCAGCAATAAACCAATCGTTGCTACCGCTTAACGTACTATTATTTAAATTTGATGAATAAAAAGTATTTTGTTCTGTAGTGAAATCAGAGCTTAATGTAGCACCTGTAATAAAGACGTTATTATTGTTTCCAAAAACAATATCATTGCCATTTTCTGTATCTGAACCTCCAATAATAACAGTAGATTTCCTTTTGTTATCTTGGTCAAATACTGAAAATAATACATCGTAATTAGTAAAATCCCCTGTCAATGTTAAGTTTGGAGTAAAAGGAAAAATATTACTTTGATATGAGCCGATAATTGCTTTTTTGCCATCGGCAGAAACACGAATAGAACGGGGATCATCCCACAAATCACCACCAAAAAATGTTGACCATTTAATATTATCAGCAGCAGAGGGACTTAAAAGCGGGGAACTTCCTAAATCGACCTGTAAAATCAGAGGCAATGAGGTATTATAATTACCAATATTGAAACGAACTGAATTGCTACCTGAAAGAATCCAATCAGCATTCCATGTTACAGGTACTATATTTTGAGCAAAATTAACTTGATATGCTTGTGTTTTATCTTGTTCAATAAACCCGATACTACTGTTTATTTTCAGATGACCTGCTTGGCTAATTCCCAATGATGTTGCACCATCAAATTGTATATTTATGTCTTTTGGATTACCGCCGGGTTTAACAACAAAATAATATTTTAATCCTTTTGAATTACTGTAGTAGTGCAAGTCAATATTCGGATAAATATTCGGAACTAATACTCTTTTATATCCTTTAACATTCGTAATACCTTGCGGACATTGAGGTAAAAAATAATTCAAAGAACCATCTGTAATTGAAAAAGGATAAGCTTTTGTATTTGGATTTCCTTTTACAAAACTCATATCAATACGGTGCAAGGTGTCAATATTATTTTTTATTGTATCAATTTTTGAAAAGACATAAGAAAGTTTTGTATTTGAGAGATAAAGTGCAGGGGAACTACTTGTTGAATAAAATCTCTGTTCCGGTATTAATTGATTATTTGTATTTACTAATTGACCTTTATTTTCGTTAAAAATAATATTTCCAGCAGACTCATTATTAAAATCAGGCGGAAAAAAAACCAGAGATTGAGAATATTTTATTGTTGTAAAATCGAATTTGCCTCCTCCATTTTGTGTTTGACCTGTTACAAAGATGTGACCTAAATTATCAACAACCATATCATTAATTGCATCATCACCATTGATTAAACCGTTGTATGTTTCGACCCATTGCTGACCACCGTTACCATTTAACTGATACAAAACAAAATCACGGCTTGTTGTTCCGTTTATTTCTCCGCATACATAAATCATGTCCCATGTATCAATTGCAACTTTATTTATTATTCTTGTACCTGTTAAATTCAAAGGTAACTTGTGAACCCATTGTTGAACGCCGGAATTGCTATATTCTAATGTGTGGTATTCTACCAATGAATTATTTTTACATACACCTGTAACGTATATTTTTCCGGCATTATCCATTGTCATAGAATTGGCTAAATCATTTGAGCCATAGCCATCATAAGTAACTGCAAAAATCTGATTGCCGTTATTTATACTGTATTTTAATAAAAGATAGTTACTGTTATTTGTACCTGCTTCTGTTGAACCGCAGATAATAACATTTGTTCCGTCATTGATTATTGAATTTGCAAAATCATCACCATTGAATGAACCATTATATGTTTTTGTCTATTGAACATTACCGTTGTTTGCTGCATAACTTTGTGTAAAAATATCATATTTGCCTAAAGTATTTTTACAATAACCTGTTATAATTAATCTGTTTGAATTGATTACTAAACCTGTGGCTTTGTCAAAGCCGTTTCCTGTTCCGTTGATTCGTTTAACCCATTGCTGAACTCCGTTGCTATTATATTTTACAGTTGCAATATCTTCTGCAGTAGTTGTACCTGTACTATATCCGGTAACATAAACATTTCCTGAATTGTCAACTGTTATTGCAGTTGCTTCATCGTAATTATTTCCTGTGCCATTATAACGGGCAACCCATTGTTGAACTCCGGCGGAATTATATTTTATTGTAGCATAGTCAAAGTTTGTTCCAGTACCAATGCTTTTCCCTGTAATGTAAACATTCCCTGAATTATCAAGGGCAATGGCGGTAGCCATGTCTGCATTATTTGCAGGGCCATTATATCGGCGAACCCAGAGGGTGTCGCCTTGCTGATTATATTTTATTGTAGTGTAATTGTAACTCTGTGCAGCAGTAATTGTAAAACCTGTTACATAAATATTTCCGTTTGCATCAATAGCAGATGGAATATTTGTAATAGAATCTTTCTCACTAAAATTGCGAACCCAGTCACGATTAACAATCATTTGAGAAAATAATAAATTGCTGAATGCAATTAAACTGAAAATAATTGTGTAGAACTTTTTCATAGCGATAATGATTTAAAATTAATACTTGGAATACTGCAAATTTAGACAATCAATTTATAATTGGTTGCTTTTAAATAATTTAAAAATAAAAAGCGTGGAACTGAACTTACATGTTTACGAGGTACTGGTATACCCAATGTGCAAATAAGACAGTCCACGCCGTTTCCGGCGTGTCGCTTATTAATCTTGCACATTTAAAAATTACCAGTTTTCTAATCCAAGAAAAATATGTTAACGCTTTTTATTTTTTTAAAATTCCTTTTTAAATCAAGGGTTTATCTATTATTGAATTTTACCTCCTTTCTTTATTTAAGAATTTTTTAATATTTCCGGATTGCGCCTGCAATCAAATACTTTCATAATAAATAGTTCATTTTTGTTAGTTATTTTGTAAATTACTTTATAATTTCCAGTGACTAAATATCTGTATTCTTCGTTTTTATGCTTCAATAATTCTTCTGCCTGTCCTTGCCGTGCTTGTTTATTCAAGGATTTTGTTGAAGAAAGAATTTTATTTTTTAAATTTTTAGCTACTTTAATCGAAGCTTTGCATTTATAAAAATTGTAAATTTCTTTTGTATCAACAATAGCTTCTTTTGTCCAGATAATTTTCATAAATTCATTACCAATTTTCAGATTCTTTTTCAACTTCTTCTTGAGTATATACTCTTCCGAATTTTATATCTTCTTCTGCTCTTTCAATACTTGCATAAAATTCCTCAAGACTCATTGACTTAATATTCTCTTTTGTAACATTAAGATAAGTTCTCCGAATCATGTCCATTTTACTAATAATATTAATATCTCTTATTTGGGCAATCCATTCTATTAACTCCAATTTTTTTAATTGTATGTCCATACCATCATATTTTATAACTATTTATTACAAAGATAATAATAATTGGATTTCAAATCAAATACATTTTGTCATAAATTATAAGCAACAGCAAAAACAATGTGCAAAGCAGGCTTTGGTCGTGGGTCGGCTCGTGTGGCTTGCTTTGCTCTTTGTTTGTGTGTCGGATTTGTAATCATATTTTTCATTTTCATAATTTTTCAGGCGGATTTATACATTTAATCTTACACCAAATTTTTAATCAAATAATTCATTTATACCGATAATCCCTTTGTCTCGGGGATTTTTACGACTGGAGCCTAACGGGTTGCGAGTTGGCAGCGTTTTTTTTACCTTAGACCTACCCGCATGGCGGAGCAGGGTATCAATCCGTTTGGCATGTCCGCTTAAACGATGTTAGCAGTCGTTTTTATCGGTATTATTTTTAAAGATATTCTTGTACTTTTAATGATATCAATTGTTTAACTTCATCCCAAGTACATTTTTTTAGTAATTTTGGATTAAGGTCTTTCTCTGCATCTTCAAAGTAAGTTAGACTCTTTATTACATAAAAATGGTTATAGTTAGAATATTTTTTCTCAAAGAGAGATAGCATTTCCTTTAATGTGTATTCTTGCAGTAGAAAATAAATATCATAAAAATCTTTTTTTGAACCTCTATTTGATACTGCAGCTAATTTCATAGGAATTATGTCTTCCTTTGATAATAGCCGAATTCCTTCTGAAATTATAGGTAAGTTTATTAACTTATAAGAATACTTTACAATATCAACTTTTATAAAAATATTTGTATTTTCCGGATATTCAATTTTTTGTGTAATGCCCGTTTTATTTTCAATTATATCTATCAATTTATATTTTTGTTCCAATTGTGCTCTTATTTCAGAGGGATTGAATTCCTTATCTGTAAATAAATCTAAATCAATAGATATTCTATGTCCAATTTGTAGGGCAAGTGCTGTTCCTCCTACCAAATTAAAATCTGATAAAAAGTCTTGTTCCATTAAACTCTTTAATAATTCCAGAGTTCCTTTGTTGACTGAGGAGTATTGTAACATTTAAAATCTATTTTTGATATGTTAAAATATATACTACAAAAATTTAAAGTTCGTTCATCTAAATATTTCATTTGTAGTATTTCTTGTTTTATTCTCTCTATACCATAATAAAATTTAATTTCTTGCCAATCTTTAATGTCTCCTCGTAACAATACTCGATTAATTATAAATTGTGAATATTTGTCATAGTCAACATTCTCAAATTCCACATCCCAAAATAATGAAATATCTAAATCCATTTTTTCTTAATATTTATACAAAGTTAATCATTTAGTAGGAATCTCCAAAATGGCCGCTAACGGTTCTCGTGCATACCGTCGTTTTTTTGACCTTAGACCTACCCGCATGCCCGTCAGGGCTAGGGTTTGAATAACAAAAATATGGTCGCTAATACGGTGTTGTGCATCTGGCGCGATTATTACTGTTTTATAAATTTTTCTATTATATTTTTTCCATTCTTAAATTTAATATTAAAGAAATATAAACCACTTGATAAGTTTTTTGTTGGTATTTTATTATTTATTTTCATTAAATTTCCTGATAAAATCAAACGCCCAGTAATATCAAAAATATTATATTTCTGTACATCTTCAAGAATAGTCAGCTCAACATTCAAGTCAGAAGTTACAGGATTAGGAAATAACGTTACTTTTGAATCAATATCATGCGTATTTATGCTTGTAGTATTAATGATTGTATTTAATGTTGTATTGGTTGTTACAGGTGCATTATAATCAAAATATATATTTGCAGTATTTCTAATTTTTGTACCTATAGGTAAATTATTTTTTAGCTTAACAGTATAAATAATAAGCCCTCTGCTTGCTATTTCATTTTGACTTTGACAAGGTAAATTAATATTGTTAAATGTAAATTTCAATATTCCATTTTCACTGATTTTAGTACTAAAATTATGTTCAGAATATACTGGATTTAATGTAGTCAAATCAAGAGCTACATCAAGTGTATCGATTATTTCAATATTTTGGGCAAAATAAGAACCTGTATTTTGAAAATGAATAGTGTATGTGAGAACTGTGTCTGAATGAAAAATAGTACCATCAACGCCTTGACCCTTAGGATTTACTTCTTTATAATTTGGGTCAAAAGAACCGATTACAACTGGTCTGTAATTGCAGATATTATTCCAAGGGGTATAATCCACAAGCCAATTACTCATTGGTGGTAAAAATGCAGTTGTATCAGAAAAATTCAATTCCGTTAACAATGGAATATTAGTTGGAACATTGTAATTTGTCAAAATTATTTTTTGTACTCCTGGACTTAAAACTGGAAAACTACTATTAACACTATACCAATCGGGGTTTAAAACAGGACTTAATTGAGTATATAAAACCGGCGAAAAATAATTTATTTGCAATTGACCATCATGATTAAACCCTAATTGAATATTTGATTCATCAATGGTTCCTTCGTTCTTAATAATTGTTTTTTGAATATATTGATTCCCGGGAATTGGATACGTTAACCCTGTTCTGTAAATCTGAATGTCGTGCAATGGATTAATTACATTGGCAAAGTTATTTGTTATTATACAACCCAATTGAGCATTTACCGATATAGATATTGAGTTATTCTGACAAGATGCCAATGGATAAGTATTTTGAATTGATTCTGACAAAATATAACTACCACTTGGAACTTTAAAACTATAAGCACCACTCGAATCTGTATAAGTGTAACCAAGCCCGGTACAATGTATCATAATATTTTCAACACCTAATTCATTTGAGGATAAAATACAATCATTATTTTGATCAACAAAAACATTTCCGTTTAAAGCACAATAACAACTATCATTCCCTGCATTGTAACCTAATAATGTGTATCCTGATTGTAAACAACCTAAAGAATCCTGAACCTGAACAGAATAATGTCCTGGGTATAAATTTGTACATGATGTACCTGATTGTCCATTTGACCAATGATAAATATATGGAGGAGTTCCTCCTGAAACATTCGTTAAAATATTACCATCATTTGTATAAATACAGTTTGCAGGAATAGTATTAAGGTTCAAAACAATTTGACTTGATGATGCGACTACAATATTTTTTGTTATGATACAACCTGACGTGTCTGTAATTGTGCAAGAATAACTCCCACCGGGAATATTTGTAATATTTTGAGTCGTATCACCTGTATTCCATTGATATGAGAGGGATGTATTACTGCCATAGATATAAAGATTTGCTGAACCATTTGAATTTGGACAAATACTTGGTGTTGAATAGGAATATGCAGATAACTGATTTAAAGATGAGATATTTACAACCCCTGTTCGAACGCATCCATTTACATCCGTTATTTTAAATGAATATTGGCCATCTGAAACATTAACAAGATTTAACCCATTTTGAGGTGGAGATATGCTCCACTCAATGCTATAGGGACTAACTCCACCAGTTATTGTCAAAGTAGCACTTCCTGTAGTGTCTGAGCATGTATTCGGTGTTGTTGTATAATTAACGGAGATAGGAGTATTAGAATTTATTGTTGAATTGGAGAACCCCGAACGACATCCATTTGCGTCAATAACAACAACGTTTATTGATGTCCCACTAGCTAATCCTGTTACTGCTTGGCTTGTTGCTCCATTACTGTATAAATAGGTATAAGGTGGTGTTCCTCCAGAGCCAAAGGAAGTGATACTACCATTATTATTTAAACAAGTTGCATTTGTAACTACACTGTTAACATAAATATTTATGGTTTGGTCTATTTGAAAATATTCTGAACTGCTACAGCCTTGAGAATCTGAGATTGTTACAGTATATTGGCCC
Organism: Bacteroidales bacterium; assembly: GCA_036171035.1. Lineage (GTDB taxonomy): Bacteria > Bacteroidota > Bacteroidia > Bacteroidales > GWF2-35-48 > GWF2-35-48. The sequence continues at coordinate 555 of JAVHQG010000247.1, read as the reverse complement.
ATACTAAAATTTGTTACGGAAGATGTACTACTACCATTAGACCAGTGATATGTATAAGGTGAAATTCCTCCTGATATATTTGATATTGTGGCTGTACCATTTGTGCAACTGGCATCGGTTGAAGTCAATGAATATGTAAATGGAGCATCCTGCGACATGTAAAAAAGTGGCATTACTCCTCCAACATGATTAAAATTACGTATGCAATTATTTGAATCTGTAATCATAACATTAAATTCCCCAACTGGTAAGGACATTGGATTACCAGAACCAAGATATACTGGATTTGGATAATTATATAACCACCAATCCACAGATGCTGGAGAAGCGCCTCCATTTATCGTAACTTCAATTGTACCTAAAGAATCTGGACAAACAGCATTATTAATCATCGGTGAATCCAATATAAAAGGAGATATTAAACCAGTATTCAAATTTAGTGAATGTCCAAAATTATCTGTAATTTGAACACCATTATACGCATCGGTAAAATCAAACAAAGAATCTTTAAAAGAAAAAATACTATCACGAATTAATGCAAAATAACCATAACTA
>JAVHQG010000246.1:0-13060 GCA_036171035.1 Bacteroidales bacterium | reverse complement strand
CCCTTCGGGTCAGTGTTTACGATACTATTGCAAGTGAGAAATGTTAGTTATAATATGTTTGTTGCATATGATTATAACCAATATTTTCTTTTAACAATTTTCTGCAACTTTTATTATTAATTATGGTGTCTCCCATAGATGTTATTTTGTAGTATCCATCGGTTATAGTAGGCAGGTAGTAATATGAATAATGCCATGTGGCATCAATTTGGGCAAAACTCTGACTAAATGAATTGCTCCCTAATATAAATGTTGTAATTATGATAATTGTTAATTTTTTCATATCTTAATATTGTCAATGGTTTGTGTTCATTGAAAAAGGGGATATTAAAATTTATTTACCCTCATACGTTGTCTAACTGGTTTTGCAAAAAAATATTTTTCCGGTGTTCATTATTGTATAAATATTCAAATTCCCAAAACACTCTTCATATAGTGATTTTAGGGTAGGTATTTGAGCCTCGAATTCTTTATTATAAACTACTTTGTTGAAAATCACATATCCGCCATTTGTAAGAATATTTTTCAAATTTAATAAGAACGTTTTTGTTTCAAATATATCAGGAACTTTTTTGTCAATGAATACATCAATTATCACAAGATCAAATTTTTCGGTTGAATGGCTAACGTAATGATCTCCATCGTCACAAATAATTTGTGTTCGTTGCAGGTTTTTTGTATTAAAGTATTTTTCACCTAGACTGATGACTTGTTGATCGATTTCCACACCAATAATATCGCAATCTGCTTTATGTTGACGAACAATTTGCGCTGCGCTGCCTGTGCCAAAGCCAATAATAAGCACTTTTTTTATTCTCTCCCAGTCTAAATTTATTTTATGAAATATCTTCTTAAACAAGAGGTGAAGTGTGCCAAAAGAATAATTTGTGTTTTCACTGTTTAGGCTATACTTTCCATTGTACATCACTACTTCAAGCACAGGATTTATGTCGCTTTTAGTAAGTTCAATGATATTTGGATAAATGTAACTTAAAAAGTAGTCAATGTTTTTTTTCATCAAATTGTTTAAGTTTCCAAACTGTATCAATCACTGTTCCATCGACCCATTTCACAATTGCAATAGGTGTTTTTTCAAGAATTGGATTTTGTGGAACACCGCATATTTCTTCAGCTTCAGCTTTTAATTGTTGTATTGTTTTAATGGGTAGTTTGGAATTTTTTAATGCTTTTATTAAATCTTTCCGCAAAGGATTAATAGCAATGCCTCTTTCTGTAACAATCACGTCAATCAGTTCGCCCGGACCACAAATGGTGGTGCATTCATTTCTGATGATTGGAATTCTATCGCGAAACAAGGGTACGGGTAAAATAGTGCATTTCGAAAACAAACAATTTTGCCATCCGCCAATACCATGCAATAAATAGCCGTCAGAGTGTGTCACTACATTTGCATTAAAGTTTACATCTACTTCTGTTGCGCCCAAAATTACCACATCCACCAGTGATGCAAAATTCCCTTTGCCATGATAGTTGTAGCTTGTAAATGGACTGGTGTTTACATGATTCGCATTTTCTCGCATGGAGCGCACACCTTCCAAATCGAAAGTTTGTCCATCGAGGATATAATCGAGCAGACCGTCTTCCATCATTTTTACGAGGTACTTATTGCTACCACCACGTGCCCATCTAGCTTTTATTCCACGTGTGCGGAGTATATCAGCAAAGTATATTCCAATGGAAAGAGAAGTCCCTCCGGCACCTGCCTGAAATGAAAATCCATCTCTGATAATACCTGCTTCATCGCAAAATTGGGCGGTCCATTCTGCCAAAAGCAATCTGTCCGGGCTTTTTGTGATTTCGGTTGTCCCTGAAACTATTTTTTCGGGTATGCCCACTTTGTCCACTTTTACAACATAATCCACTGAATTTCCGTGAATTTGCCATGGAATGCAAGGGAATGGAACAAGATTATCTGTAACAACAATAACTTTATCGGCATATTGCGAATCGGCAAAAGCGAATCCTAAAAGACCACATGCAGTGGGACCGCGATCGCCGGTGGCATTACCAAAACAGTCGGCTGTAGGTGCAGCAATCACCGAAATATCAATATGCACTTCACCATCTTGCACTGCCTGATATCGTCCCCCGTGGGATCGTAAAATCCCGATTCCTTTCATTTTCCCTTCTGTAGTGAATCGTCCCAAAGAGCCATTCATGCTTCCTTCAATATGGTGAATGGTCCCATCTTCAAGATATTTGATGAGTGAATTGTGGCATTCAAATGAAGCCGAAGGAAACCATATCAGATTTTTTACTCCCATTTCATGGGCAATGTCGAAAATTTGCTGTGCAATGATGTCTCCATTTCTGAAATGGTGATGGGTTGAAATTGTCATACCATTTTTTAATCGGGCTTTCTTTAATGCCTCTTTTAGTGATGAAATGATTTTATTGCCATCGGCAGGATAATCAGCACATGACACGATTTGTGGTGCTGCTTTTTGCCCTGTTGGTCTGAATTTTCCAACTCCCTGAAATGGAATTTGTTTTTGCCCGTTTACTTCTGTTGGAACGAGTCTTCCTATTGCGTTTTTAATAAATTTCATGTGATATATTTTTCCTGTCTGTTCTGATTTTATTTTTTTATTTCAGTAGTTGCTTGCGCTACTTTTTCCATTTCTTCCTGAAGCCAGTTAGCGGCTAATTTCCTTGATGCAATTGCGGTATCAATGCTTTTTTGTGCTCTTTTTACAACGGGTGGATCGATCATTTTTGTCCCTAACGAAACTACTCCTAATCCTTTTTTTGTAGCATCGTGAAAAGCCATTACAATTTTTTTTGCTTTCGTGATTTCTTCTTCATCGGGTGCAAAATATTCATGCAGAACGTTTATCTGACGTGGATGAATACAGCCCATTCCGTCGAAACCAAGGGCTTTTGAATGTAACACATTTTGCTTCAATGCTTCCATATCTGAAATATCTGAAAATACAGAGTCAATCGGTTGGATGCCTGCTGCTCTGCATGCGTTTACAACCATGCTTCGTGCAAAAAACGATTCTGTTGCTTCATTTGTTCTTTTAGTCCCAATATCTGCCGTATAATCTTCTAACCCAATGGCGAGAGATGTCACACTTTCTGAGGCAGTGGCAATGGAATATGAGTTAATTACTCCTTTTGCACTTTCAATAATTGGCATCAACCACACAGGATTTTTAATTTTAAATATTTTTTTTAATTTTTGAATTTCCCCTTCAATTTGTTTGATATAATCAGCATTTTCACATTTTGGGATAAGTACTAGATTTACTCCATGTGGGATTATGTATGAAAGATCTTGTAAGCCTCTTTCTCCTTGATTTATTCGAACCATTCTTTCGGCACCGTAGAAATTTAAAGATATTAAAGCGTTGCGTACAAGAAAACGTGCTTCATCTTTTTTGGATGGTGCAACGGCATCTTCAAGGTCAAGTATGAGTCCATCCGGATGATGTATTCCTGCATTTATCATTAAACTAGGAGTGTTGCCAGGCAAATATAATCGTGATATTCGACTTTTTTCTTTGCTTGTTTTTAATGTGTTTTCTTTTAAAATCGGGAAAATAAATTCTTTGTCAGTTTTTATTGTTTGTTTGATTGCTGCTTCAACTCTTGCGGCAATTACAAAAGGTAAAGCCCCGGTGTCTTCTATGTGAAGTTTTGCATTTTTTATTTCAAAAAAATCGAGCATTTCGGTAAGAAGCTTTTCTATTGATTTTCCAAACAGTGCTTTTACTTTGCTGTCTATAATTATTTCACGACCTTTTTTGTCGATTGATTCAAATGTTACAAAACAATCTGATCGTACTCCTTTTCCTTTATTCCCTGATGTTGCCATTGATTAATTTGTTTTTTATTTGCTGATCTTATTCAAAGATGCAAATGTATGAAAGTTTAGAAAATGTTTTATGTTTTAAAGAAGAATACAATTTTGTGGACTCACAATTTACTTTTTCCTCTAAGATTATGAAAAAATTACAGGCAGTTAATCTTTATTCCGACAACCAGCACATCATCAATTTGTCTCCGGTTTCCTTTCCATTGTTCAAATTCGGTAGCGAGATTTTCTTTTTGAATATCCATTGCAAATTTGTGGTTATCAAAAAAATGTTGTTCAATGCGTGAAGTGCTGTATTTGGCACAGGTTTTATTATGAATCTGATCTACAAAACCATCAGAAAACATGTAAATAAATGTTTCATGATCTAAATCAAAAATTTGTTGTGTGAATTCGATTTTTTTACGTGTTGAAAAAATACCACCGATTGAGTAAATATCACCTTTCACTTTTGTCATTTCTTCTTTTTGAATGAGCAGTGCTGATTGGTTTGCAAGGGCAAGGTGCAATTTTTTTGATTCTCTGTCAATGCAGCAAATACTTAGATCCATTCCATCATCTTGTTTGCTCTCGTTTTGGTTGAGTGCATGCATGATTCCCACATTTAGTTTTTCTAGTATTTGTGGTAAATCAAATATTTTTTTTTCTTTCACAATATCATTAAGAAGTGTATATCCGATCATGCTCATAAATCCTCCGGGAACTCCGTGTCCTGTGCAATCGACAACAGCAAAAAATGTTTTTTTACCTTCTTGATACATCCAGTAAAAATCGCCACTAACAATGTCTCGTGGTCTAAAATAAATAAACGAGTCGGGCAGATAATGTCTGATTCTATTCGCACTTGGCAAAATGGCATCTTGAATTAATTTTGCATAGCTGATGCTATCAGTTATCTGTGTATTTTTTATCTGAAGTTGATGGTTCGTTTTTTCGAGCAGTTGGGCTTGTTTTTCTATCTCGTTTTTTTGTTCAGAAAGAAGCTTGTTCGATTTTTTCTTTAATTGATATTGATTGTACAGAAGGAATAGAATAAGAAGTACTACAAAAAGACCTGCAATCATAAAATTTCTGATAATTATCTCTTTGCCCAATTCTGCTTGCTTTTTTAGAAGCTCTAACTTTTTTTCATGCAACTCTTTGTCTTGTTTATATGTGAGATATTTCACCTGAACTTCAGCTATTTTTTTACTGCCTTCATCAGCCATTAGATCGTCTCTGATTTCTGAAAAAAGTTTGTGATAATTCCATGCCTTTTTGTAGTCAGAAAGGTCTGCATATAAGTCGTCAATAGTGTTGTATATCTTAGCAAGAACATCTTTCTGATTGATTTCTTTTGCATACGAAATAGCTTTATCATAATATGTAATAGCTTCATTTTTCTTATCTGTTTTATTATAAAGATCGCCAATGTTCAATGCGCTTGAAGCAAGTCCTTCCTTGTAGTTTGCATCTTCACTGCTTGCAAAAGATTGTAGATAATAATTGAGGGCTTTGGGATAGTTTGTTTGTTCGTTGTAAACATTCCCAATATAGCTCAAAACGCTTGCATAATTTTTTTTGTCACCACTTTCTTTATAGATATTCAGGGCTTTTTCGTATGTTTCAAGAGCCAAATCATATTTTTTTAATTCCTTATGAATGATGCCGATATTTTTTAAAGAATTGGCTATACCCAAATTATCGCCAAGCCCTCTGCGAATGGATAGTGCTTCTTGATAAAATTGCAATGCTTTATCGAACTTTTTAATTTTCCAATAGATGCTTCCAATATCGTTTAGTGTATATGCAATTGTGTTTTGATCGCCAATTTCTTTTCTGATTTTTAGTGCTTTTTCATAGTATTCAAGTGCTTTTTTATAGTAGTTAATGTTTTTAAAAACGTCGCCAATGTTATTAAGAGAGGCTGCAATATCTTTTTTGTTTCCGGCTTCTTCTCGCATTTTTAGTGATTCAACATAATGCTCAATTGCTTCGCTGTACATTTTTTGTTCTTTAAAAATACTGCCAATCAAATTCAGTGTGTTTGCAGCAGATTTACGGTCATTGATTTTTTTACTTATTTTGAGAGATTTGTTGTAATAATCTAATGCAAGGATGAAATTTGAGTAATCTTTATTAACCATTCCAAGGTTGTTGAGAGAGGCTGCTATATCTTTTTTAACTCCAAGTTTTTCGCGAACGTCTAGTGAGCGGATATAGAAAACAAGTGCCTGATCGTAATTTTTATTTTTCCAGTAAACGCCCCCGAGTCCATTCAATGCATTGGCTGATTCATTCAGGTCTTTTGCTTGTTCTGAAATGCTTAATGCCTGATTAAAATAGTCCAATGATTTATTGTAATTATTAATTTCACGATATACCAGTCCAATGTTAATCAGTGTTGCTGCAATGTCTTTTTTATTGTTTGATTTTTGGCGAATATCGAGCGACTTAAAATATAATTCCAGACTTTTATTGTTATCTCCATTGTCTTTCCATACACTGCCTAGATTGTACAATGCTTGACTAAGCCCTTTTTGGTAGCCAATTTTCTCAGATAACTCAACTGCTAAATTTCCATATTCCAATGCACTTTTATTGTCTGAACCAAGAAGTTCGACGCAAATTTTATTTAACAAATTTGTTTTGGCAGTATCGCTAGTTTTAAGTGGCAATTGATCAATAAGGCTATCTGAATACTGGTTTTGACCAATAGAGAGCGTGTGGGAAATAAAAATAAAAATAAAGAATAAATAAACTCTTATCATTGCAAATGATGTTTGTTTTTTACAAACGTAATGAATACTGCACGTGTACACAAAAAATGTTATGAACGGATATTTTATTTAAAATTTGATGCCAAGAATCAGAATATCGTCTGTTTGATTTTTTGCACCACGCCACTTTTCGTGGGTTGTTTCAATAACCTTGAGTTGTTCTTCCATGGTTTTTGATTGAATGGATGTTAACAGTTTTTCAAATCTTGTCATACCAAATTTGTCGTAGTTGAAACCACCAAATTGATCTTGATAGCCATCAGATAATAAATATACTGTAGTACCTTGTGAAATCGCATAAGTTTGGTTGCTGAAATGTGGGTGCGATTTGTAGGAAATAAGACCACCAATTGAGTAAATACTGCCTTTTATCATTTCAGGCTTATTATTTTGTGTGATAAATACAATTTGATTTGCACAGGCAATGGTGAGTTCTTTTTTTTGTAAATCTGCATAGCAGATTGATATGTCCATGCCATCTTCCTGTGTCTCGTTTAAACCGGCTCCCTGATTGAGTGCATCAATCACACCTGCATTTAATTTTTCAAGAATTATGGCTGGATCTATTATGCTTTCTTCTTTTACAATACGGTTCAGTAATGTGTTCCCAATCATACTCATAAATGCGCCTGGCACACCGTGACCTGTGCAATCGGCTACAGCAACAATGAATTTGTCAGGATACCCATAAAACCAATAAAAATCCCCACTAACTGTAGCTTTTGGTTTAAAAAACAAAAATGAATCAGGAACATATTTTCTTATTTCACCATCTTTTGGAAGAATAGAAGTTTGAATTAATTTTGCATATTGGATGCTGTCGTCGAGCATTTGATTTTTCTCAAAGAGGGATTGGTACGCTTCGTTAAGATTATCGCGCTGTGTTGAAAGCTCTTCGTTCTGTTGTTTTATTTCTTCGTTTTGTTGTCTGATTTCTTCTTCTGCTTCTTTGATGTTAGTGATCTCTACTTCAATTGCAACAAGCCTTGATAAACTACCCATAAGATCAAGTATGGGTGAGAGAGTGATTTGTAGCCAAATAGAATGGTTGTATTTATTTGTTGCAGGAATTACATAGGAAACAGATCGTTTGTTTGTGATACAATCACTAATGAGGTCGCTTACAAATTTATTGTTTTTATAGTTTAAGATGTTGCTGCCTTTTGCTGATTTGAATTCATCAATCGTGTAGCCCCATAATTTATTAAATCCTTCGTTAACCCATTCAATTTCCCCGTTTTTGTCGGCAATTACCACGCTGTTGTCAGTTTCTCTGGCAACAATAGAGAGCTTTTCTAGTTCTTGGTTTATATCTTCCAGTTGGTCGCGTTGTGCTTTTATTTCTTCGTTTTGTTGTTTTATTTCTTCGTTCTGTTGTATGATTTCTTCTTCTACTTCTTTTATTTTTGAAATATCAGTATCAATAATAACTAATTTATGGATGGCTCCACTTGCATCAAACACAGGTGTCATAGTGGTTTGAACCCAAATATTTTTTCCGTCTTTTGTTTGATTTGGGCTTGTGTAAATCACTGGTTGACGGCAGCCGAGACATTCAATAATAAGTTCCAGAATCTCTGTATTTGTGCTGGCTTTAATGACATTTGCACCGCGTTCTTTAATAAATTCTTCATGCGTGTATCCATAGAGTTTTGTGAAACCGGCATTTACCCATTCTATAAGACCTTCAACACTTGCTATCGTAATGGCATTATCTGTTTCACTGGCAACAATAGAGAGCTTTTCTAATTCTTTATTCATGAACTCCAGTGCCGAATTTTGTTGTTGAATGACCTCCTGGTTTTTGAGTGATTCTTTTAATAGTTGTTCAGCTTTTTCATTGGCTGCAAGCTGTAATATATATGACTTATTCCTTGTCGATTCAAACACAAAAGATAAAATAGCAACACTCACATAGGAGGCCATAAAGCGAAACTTTAAAATGGTCGAATAGGTGCATGCGTGATCCTGAAAAATATTCATTGAAGGAAACATATATAAAATAGCGATCGCAAGAATAAATGATGCGAGAATAAAAATAAACCCCCGTACTCTCCCAAGAATAAAAAGTGATGTTGCAGGCAATACATAATACCAAACATATCCACTTTTGTCAGTTCCTCCGGTGTATAATAAATATAGTGCCAAGAGAAACATCATTGATACGACAGAATATCCCGGGAAAAAATAGTTTTTCGTGTGTCGTAAATAGAAAAAGAAAAAAACAAAAAGAGTTGCAAAGCAAAATAAAATACTTGAAAGCACTAATTTGTGCTCAAACAAATCCATTATGCCAAGAAGAATCATGAAAAAAATACCAATGGAACTGTAGATGTTAATAAGTATTATTTTTCTAATGTTTTCTGAATCAAGATTGCCGGGGGCTCCACTTGTAATCAGATTGTAAAACATGTTGTTTTTGTTGTTGCTCATGGTAGTTTATTTTGTTATTTTGTTTAGTTTAGAGCAAAAAAGGGAGCTTTTCACTCCCTTTTAAATCAGTTAATTTCAATATCAAATGGCAAACGTGCTTGAATTCCCTGCATCTTTAGAACATTCTGAAAACTTTTATAATATTTGTAACTATCACCAAGTTGGTTTTTCATGATTGATGTTTCACTGTTTCCTGTAATTTGCTCTATAATTTGTTCAAGTGGTTCTTTCTGCTCGGGCAAATTTGAAATTCTGTAATCGGTTAGTTTTGCCTTTTTTGCTGCAATTTCTATTGCTTTGTTTAATCCTCCAATAACATCAACCAGATTTATTTTTATTGCATTTTCTCCACTCCAAACGCGCCCTTGCCCAATGCTGTCAACTTGCGCTTTTGCCATTTTTCTCCCTTCGCTAACATGGGTGATAAATACATCATATATTTCTTCAACACCAAACTGAATCACATTTCGCTCTGATGTGGTTAATTTTCTGAATGTTGACCCAATATCTGAATGGGCGTTTGTTTTCACAACATCAACAGTAACACCAAGTTTGTCGTTTAAAAATTTCTGACCGTTAAACATCAAACCAAAAACACCTATAGAGCCTGTTATTGTATTTGGGTTGGCAACAATCGTGTCAGCGGCGCATGCAATGTAGTATCCTCCTGAAGCGGCTACGTCTCCCATGGATGCAATCACTGGTTTCACTTTTTTTGTAAGCATTACTTCTCTCCAGATAATTTCTGATGCAAGAGCACTTCCACCCGGAGAGTTGATACGTAATACAACGGCTTTTACATTCTTATCTAGTCTGGCTTTGCGGATTGTTTCTGACAAATCATCAGAGCCAATATTATCTTGATTGCTTTTGCCCATGTCAATTTGCCCTGTTGCGTAGATTACAGCAATTTTATCTTTACTAAATTTTTTTTCTTTTGTTGCTGGTGATCTTTTATATCGGGATAAACTAATCATTTCAACATCATCGTCAGCAGCAGTGCCTGAAAGCGTTTTAAGTTCTGCTATGATTTCGTCTTTATATTTTAACCCATCAACCAACTTCACATCAAGAGCTGCTTTGGCGTTTTTCAGAAGCATACTGTCTGCATAATAGTTAAGGTCTTCAACAGAAACGCTGCGTTGGTCAGAAATCCCTTTTACAACATGATCCCATATAGATTTCATATATGTTAGTGTCTGTTCTTTATTTGCAGGACTCATTTTATCAAGTATAAATGGCTCAATTGCGCTTTTAAATTTACCATGCCTGATAACTTGTGGCTCAATTCCAAGCTTTTCAAGTGCTCCCTTAAAAAATAGAACTTCGCCATTTAGCCCTTTGAAATCAATTAATCCTTGAGGATTTAAGTAAATTTTATTGGAAATGCTGGCAAGATAGTATGCTCCTTGTGTAAGTGCATCACCGTAGGTGATAATGAATTTTTTTGATGCTTTAAAGTCCAATAGTGCATTTCGTACTTCCTCCACAGTTGCTATTCCTGATGGGATAGATGATAGCTCCATATATATGCCTTTGATTGCAGGGTCAGATTTGGCTTTTTCGAGATTATCCAGAATGTCACTTAATCCGATCTTTGGTTCTGATTTAAAAGACGTAAAATTAAAATTGTCCATTGGATTGTCTGAACTACGGTCAATAATGGGTTTGTCAAATTTTAAGTATAGTACAGATTTTGGCATAACTTTTACCGGCTTGTCCTTTGTGGATGAAACCAATGATGAAATGATACCAAAAATAATCAGGAAAAATAAAAATGATGTGACAACAATTCCTGTAATTGTAGCCAACATAAACTTTAAAAATTGCATAAATTGGGATTATTTAGGTTTATAAATTGAACATTCTTGTTGTGCAAAAATAGAGTTTAAATTGGATTGGCAAAATGTGATGCTGAAAATAACACAAATTAATGAGGGCAATGGAATATTATGAACATTAGTTGAATTTTATATCATAATTAAACGAATGATCTTACAGATTTTTATTATCTTTGTTCTTTTTGTAGTAATGTTTAATAAACTAAATTAATATTTTATGAAAAACAGTATTGTAGCAATCATTGTTTTTGCAATTATCGGTTTCTGTGCAAACAGTTTATCTGCACAGGATATTAGAAAGAATGGTTCGATTGTTGGAAAAGTTGAATCGAATGGCGATGTTCGTCTGAATGGAAGCATTGTTGGAAAATTTGAATCGAATGGTGATGTCCGTAAAAATGGTTCTATCATTGGTAAAGTTGAATCGAATGGAGACATTCGTAAAAATGGATCAATTGTTGGCAAGTGTGAATCTAACGGTGATGTTCGCAAGAATGGTTCTATTATTGGTAAAATCGAATCGAATGGTGATGTTCGCAAAAATGGTTCTGTTATTGGAAGTGCATCAGGAGTTAAAAAAGAGTATGCTGCCGGATTTTTCTTTTTCTTCTTTTTGGAAGAGTAAACAGTTAAAATAGTATTATAGAAAGCTCTATATAACTGGTTTATGGGGAGTTTTTTATTTTATGATTGCCCGTACCTCGTTTTTGTAGTATATTTTCTTTTGCTTTCTAATAAAATTCAAGAGATTTTCTGCTGACCCTATTCTCATGGGAATGCCTGTGTCAAAATGATCGAATTTATAGGTGCTTGCAATGTAACTATTCATGGTCACTATGTATTTTTTTGTGTGAAGTAATGCTGCTCCATTTATGTTTTTCAGTGTTATGTTTTTTATTGTGCTGTCGGCATTCAGTGTAATTTTATAATGCAACCCTGCAACCTGTAAATCAATATTATTTGATTTGGTATATGAGTTTTTGATAAGTGAAATAATTTCATCATCGGTCATTTTAAACATTATGATTTCATTGTCGAATGGATCTAAATTATAAATAGTTTTTCTGATTATTGCTCCGGATGGTATGCTGTCGAGCCTGATTCCTCCATTGTTCTGGAAAGCAAAATCAACACCGGGCAGTGATTTAGCTGCATCTGCCATCAAGCTGCCAATATCTTGTTTCCCTACAATCGCTGTTTTGCAAAAACCAATCTGCTCTTGTAAAAATGGTTCACTGTCATACGCATCTGCAATTTTTTGTATTACCGTGTCAATATCTTTTAAACTTGATGTTTGTATTAATGTGTCTGCTCTAAAAACAACTTTTCCATCGGCATATTTGATAGTTAATTTTCCGATATATTCAAGATATGAACCACACTGTACAATCATTGGTTTTCCTATTTTGTTTACAGGATTTGGAATAAATGTGTGTGAGTGAGCTCCAATGATGATTTCCAATTCAGGGAACTTTGTTGCAAGAACTTTATCGTTTTCAATGCCGAGGTGCGACAAGGCAATTAGGATGTTTGCAGAATCTTTTAGGTGGCGTTGTTTCTCAACTAGATTCGTAAAAGGAATGAATTCAATATTTTTAATTCTGTCCGGATGTGTGTCTGGAATACCTTTTTCATTCACTTGCAGATATCCTATGAATGCGAGTTTAATGCCATTGTTTGTTTTTATTGTATAGTACTGTTTTGTTTGCCCTATGGGACTTTTATCGCTAATAATATTTGAACATATGATGGGGAATGTTGCTTGAATAAATCGTTTTTTTAATATTTCCTGACCGTAATCAAATTCGTGGTTTCCAAGTTCTGCAATAGAAAAACCTAAATTATTCATCAGATTGATTATTGGAAACCCTTTATCCGGATATCTGTCAACAACGGGATTTCCTGTAAACATATCACCGGCAGAAACCAGGAACGTATTTTCATTTTTTGATTTTATTCCATTTACAAATGCAGCAAGTTTTCCAAATTGTTCAATTCTACCATGAATATCATTTACATGAACAATTACGATGGTTGTTGTATCACCGGCAATGCCTGTAAAATAGAGTGATTGAAGAAAAATAAGGAGAATTAATTTGTTGAACAACCGAATTTCCATGATGGTATTTATTTCTTGTAAGAAAACTCAGTGTCAGATAAGAAAATGTCAAGAATGAGGCTTTCAC
>JAVHQG010000245.1:0-13223 GCA_036171035.1 Bacteroidales bacterium | reverse complement strand
GATGTATCTTTGGATATATGCGAAAGGCGCGATCCTAAAGGTTTATATAAAAAAGCCAGAGCTGGTGAAATACTTCAGTTTTCAGGTATAGATAGTTTGTTTGAAACTCCCGAAAATCCATTTTTAACAATACAAACAAATGAGTTATCAGAAAATCAGTCTTTGGAATTATTAATGCAAAATCTCAACCCAATAATTTACGTAAGCTCAATTTGATTCCGGAAGATCATTGCAATTTATTTTTGCAACATTGGAGAATAGCGGCAGAGCCGCATAACATTTGTAAAAAATAAATGTAATTCAAATTAGGTGCATCGCACCGAAATATATGATTATATGTATATAATGCTTGCAGAAAACTATTAAAATATAATTTTCAATGCCTTTTTACCCTTAATCCCTAAAGGAAAAACGCTGAAATTCAGTGTGCCTTTAAAGTCCCCTTTAGGGGATTTAGGGGTTAAAAGACTTTTCATAGTGTACTCTTTATTGAATCAGAAATCTCTCCTCGTAACGAAATCGGCAACAGTTTTTCAATTTCTTTTTTCTTTAGGTTGAGCCCCAGTAAATACATTAGCTTGGTAATGGCTGCCTCTGTGGTAATATCTTGCCCACTTATAACGCCAATATTCTTTAGTTCTTCACTGGTTTCATATTTCCCTTGATCAACTGATCCACTTTTACATTGTGTGACATTGTAAATAATAATGTTTTTTTCAATTGCTTGTTTTAATAGTGTAATGAATAATTTGTCAGTTGGAGCATTGCCCGATCCATAGGTTTCTAAAACAATTGCCTTGAGTCCATCTATGCGCAATATTGCTTCAATAGATTTTGGGTTAATTCCCGGAAATAGCTTCAGTATTGCAATATCATTACATAAATTTGTGTGTGTGATAAGAAAATCAATTATAGGTTTGCGAATTTGTTCTTTGTTGTATTTTATGTTTACTCCAACTTCTGCCAGTGGCGGATAATTGGCTGAAATGAATGCCTTAAAATGTTCTGCGTTGAATTTATTCGTTCGATTCCCACGATATAGAAAGTTCTCGAAATAGATGCAAACCTCAGGCACTATGGGCAATCCATTGATTTTTGCAGTAGCAATTTCCAATGATACAATCAGATTTTCTCGTCCGTCTGTACGCAATAACCCAATGGGTAGTTGAGAGCCTGTTAGGATGACCGGCTTGGCAAGATTTTCCAACATAAAACTTAAGGCTGAAGCTGTATATGCCATTGTATCTGACCCGTGTAGTATCACAAACCCATCATGTTTTTCATAATTAGTATGAATGATTTCTACAATTTTTACCCAGTCTGATGGATTAATATTAGAGGAATCAATAGGAGTGTCAAGTGAAATGGACGCAATGTCTGCATCAAAGTTTACAATTAATGGAATGCACTTTAAAAGATTCTCAAAATTAAAAGGAACCAGCGAACCGGTTTTCTCGTTCTTAATCATCCCGATGGTTCCACCGGTATAAATAATTAATACAGAAGATCTTTTTTGCATACACTATATTGTTATTATTCGATTTTCAATTTTAACAAATGCAAGATAAACGGCAATAAAAATAGCGGCAATGCCAGATATAGTAAACATTATATCTGGACTGAAAAAGTGCCATAATAAACCGGCAAGACTGCTCGCAAGTAATGCGAAAATACTTGACATGCTGTTATATAATCCAATAGCTGTGGCTGTTTCCTCTTTGTTACAAATATTGCTAATCCATGCCTTTGAGATTCCTTCGGTTGTTGCTGCATAAAATGAATACAAAATAAAAAGCGACAAAAATTGCCACTGTGCCACAGCTAATCCCATGAAAAAGTAAACAAACGCAAAAATAGAAACTCCAAAAATAAGTACTTTCTTCATGCCTATTTTATCTGCTATAATACCTGCCGGATAAGATAAGGCGGCATAAGTAAGGTTGTAGAAAATATAGAATCCAATAATGTACAAATCGGAGAATCCTCTATGTTTTAACATAAGCAGTAAAAACACATCAGAACTGTTGAATAGTGTAAATGCGAGTAATCCAATAATAAGTTTTTTATATCCTGATGAAGCTGTTTTCCAATATGAGAAGTAACTAAAGAAGCTTGTTCTTTTTTGGGGCTTTACAGGAATGTTTTTTTTATCATGTAGTGAAAATGTAAGCAGTACAGCAATAGTTCCAGGAATAAAAGATAAAATAAAAAGCCATTTATATTTGCCAGGTAAAAAGTACAGAAACAATAAAGCGATACATGGACCTATTGCTGCTCCTATAGTATCCATTGAACGATGAAATCCAAATATTTTGCCCTTGTTTTCAGGACTCGATTCATCGCTTAATAAAGCATCTCTGGCACTATTGCGAACGCCTTTTCCAAATCGATCAAGTGTGCGCGAGAAAAAAATCCAAAAGGGATAAGTGAAAATTGCCAGCATGGGTTTCGACACAGCACTCAATGCGTAGCCCCATCTGATAAATGGTACTCGTTTTGATTTTAGATCAGATAATTTTCCGAAATATCCTTTGCTCAGACCTGCTGTAGCTTCTGCTAACCCTTCTAAAATGCCGATTATAACAACAGAGAAACCTATTGATTGTAAATAAATCGGCATAACCGGATACAACATTTCACTTGCAACATCCGTGAATAGGCTGATGAAGGATACAAGAATGACGGCTTTTGTAAATATTTTTTTCTTTGTCATAATTAGTGTCAGTAAGAAAACTCAGTGTCAGATAAGAAAATGTCAAGAATGAGGCTTTCGATGTTTTGAAAGTTAGGAGTTTACTGATGTAAATGACTGACTCGAAAAACTAGAGTAACGAAATTATTGGCGTTTTCTTGCTGACACTAATTAGCCAAATAGTCCTCTGAAAACATCTTCAACTTTGCTCACATGCACAATATCAATAGCGAATTTTGAACTATTAAATTCTTTTTTATTGTATTTTGAAATGAAAATTTGTTTGAATCCAAGTTTCTCTGCTTCACCAATTCTTTGTTCTATTCGGTTCACCGGTCTTATTTCGCCCGTTAGTCCCACTTCTCCGGCAAAGCATGTGTCTTTTGCAATATAAATATCTTGACTTGATGAGAGAATTGCGCTGATTACTGCTAAATCTATTGCTGGATCTTCAACTCGTAGTCCTCCTGCAATATTTAGAAATACATCTTTTGTAGCGAGCCTGAATCCTGCTCTTTTTTCAAGAACAGCCAAAAGCATACTTAATCGTCGTAGGTCAAAACCAGTTGATGAACGTTGCGGTGTTCCATATACGGCAGAACTTACGAGTGCTTGTACTTCAATCAGAAATGGTCTGATTCCCTCTATGTTCGCAGCCACTGCTGTGCCGCTTAATTTTTCTTCATGATGGGAGAGTAGCATTTCTGAAGGGTTCATTACTTCTCTTAATCCATTGTCGCGCATCTCAAATATTCCTAATTCAGCAGTTGACCCAAAACGGTTTTTTGTTGCACGAATTAATCTATATATATTGTTGTGGTCGCCTTCAAAATTAATTACTGTATCTACAATATGTTCTAATACTTTTGGTCCTGCAATATTTCCATCTTTGTTTATGTGACCGATGAGCAGAACCGGTGTACCCGACTCTTTAGCATATCGTTGTAGCATATTGGTGCACTCTCGAATCTGCGAAACACTGCCTGGTGATGACTCGATTTTCTCTGTTTGAAGCGTTTGTATAGAATCTATAATAACAATTTCCGGCTCAATTTTTTTTATGTGGTGGAATATGTTTTCTAACGAGGTCTCGCTATATATATAACAGTTATTGTTTCTTACCCCAAGCCTGTCTGCTCTTAATTTTATTTGTTGTGCGCTCTCTTCGCCTGAAACATACAAGGTACGGGTGTTTTGCAAATGAATGGTTACTTGTAGTAACAGTGTCGATTTTCCAATTCCTGGTTCACCTCCAAGCAAAATTAACGAACCTGGAACAAGCCCTCCACCTAAAACTCTGTCGAGTTCTGTATTTAATAAACTCAACCGGGGTTCATTAGTAATGTTTATTTCATTAATGAGTTGAGGGGTATTGGCAGTTTGCCTGAATGATTCTGCCTTTTGAGCAGGTTTTTCAACTATTTCTTCAACAAATGTATTCCATTCGCTGCATGAAGGACATTTTCCGATCCATTTAGGGGATTGTGTGCCACAATTTTGACAAAAATAGGCTGTTTTGGTTTTGACCACAAAAAGAAAAGATTATTTTTTTAGGAATTCACTACGGAGATAGGCTCCACTTTTTTTATCAATTGTTTCGGTCCTTTGAATGGCCAACATTTTGGAATCAAGGCTATTGATCCACCATAAACCATTGTAGTCGTAACTATCTAATTGAACCATTTTAATGTATGTCTTGAATTTAGATATTTGTACGTAGTAGTAGCCTGTGTCTTTTATGCTTGAATCTGATCCTGCCGTTGTTAAAATATGAATGTCCCGAATCATCATATCTCCATCCTGAAAAATATATGTAACATTTGTAACTTTGCCAAACCCAATATATGGATAGTCGTACTTGTCGAATTTTACCATACTCCAACTACCAACTAGTTTGCTGTGTGTTTTCTTTTTACAGCCGATGAACATAAAAAAGAGAACAGAGCAAGCAATTAATAGTAGATATTTTGTAAAGATCTTCATTTTTTTGTTTTTACAGTTTTCAAAAATAATAAAAAATAGAAAAAATCAAAAATGAACTGCGAATTTATTTGTTTTGCAGTTTATTAATAATGGATGATGTTGAAAATCCTTCAATAAAATCAATAGTTGCAACTTTTCCGCCTTTTCCAAGAACAATTTCGCTGCCAACAATATTTTCTGGCTTATAATCACTTCCTTTTACCAAAATATGTGGTTGAATAAGTTGTATTAAGTGATATGGGGTTTCTTCGTCAAATATTATCACAAATTTTACAAAACTCATGGATGCTAATATTAATGCACGGGAATATTCATCTTGAATTGGTCTGTTTTCTCCTTTAATTTTTTTAATAGACTTGTCGGAATTCAGACCTACAATTAGTACATCTCCATGGTTCGCTGCTTTTGCAAGATATTCAACATGCCCACGATGAATAATGTCAAAACATCCATTTGTGAATACAATTTTCTTCTTTTTGAAATTTAAAAAAGCAAGTTTTTCTGCAATATCTTCTTGCAGTAGTATTTTGCTTTTTATGAGGTCAAATTTATCAATCATTAATTTGCTCTAAAATTTAAGGAAGCGTTTGACTGGAAACAGTTTTGTTTTTTTTATTAATTAAAAAAACTGCAATCATTGAGATTGTTCCCAATAGTATTGCAAATAGAGATTGAGTGGAGTGTGCCAATGTTGCAAAAACCAACCCATCAGTGATGCCATATAATGTTAACCCAAGGGATACAATTAAATGATAAGCACCTATTCCGCCTTGAACCGGTGCCGACATACCTAATCCACCAACTACCAAAATAAATAATCCATCAATAGGTGCTAAATTTGAAGTAGAGCTTAATGCGAAGAAAATCGTGTACGTCATAAAAAAATACATTACCCATATTACAACCGTGTGAAATAAAAAGCCACCTAACTTCTTCATGTGTATAATTGTTATAAGACCCGTTAATATGCCTTTGAAAAACTCAAATCCTTTTATGAAAAGCTTGTTGCTTTTAAATTTATTTCTTAAAAAATAAAGACAAATCAGAAAAATAATAAACACAAGACAAATTAACAGTAACTTTAATGTAGAGATATTAAAAATGGACGAAAACTTATCTTTAAACGGTAAAAAGATATGCTCATTTAGAAATTTCCCAAAAAAATTAATTTTAAAAAGAAAAAGGAAAACCAGAAGGAAAATCAAAACAATAAAATCACAAATTCGCTCAAGAATAACTGTCCCGATAAGCTTATCCATGGGAATTTTGTCTGTTTTAGTAAGAGTGGCGCAACGGGTAATTTCTCCAATGCGTGGAAATGCAAAATTCGCAGTATATCCAATCATTAATGCGTAAAATGTTTTTTTTGAAGATATTTGATAGCCTAAAGGTTCAATGAGCATTTTCCACCGTATTGCCCGGCTAATATACGCTAAAAAAGCGAAAACTAAAGAAGGTAGAACCCATAGGTAGTTTGCATTTTTCAGGCTTTCCCAAAGTGCTGAAAATGCCATGTCTTTGAATGCAAAGAATAGTAAGACAATTGCAAGCGAAAGAAATAAAAAGAATTTTACAACCTCAAGAATTTTTTTCAAAACTTATAGGAGTTTATTTGTTGCTGTGTCAGGATAAACAAAATATGGT
The DNA here is from genome assembly GCA_036171035.1 of Bacteroidales bacterium. Taxonomy (GTDB): domain Bacteria; phylum Bacteroidota; class Bacteroidia; order Bacteroidales; family GWF2-35-48; genus GWF2-35-48. The sequence continues at coordinate 6,904 of JAVHQG010000245.1, read as the reverse complement.
TTGAAATTTTTTGCTTCTTCAAAGTCCATTGAAGCATAAGATATAATGATAACAATATCTCCAACTACAGCTTTTCTAGCGGCGGGACCATTTAGGCAAACAACGCCACTATTTGCAACACCTTTTATAACATATGTCTCTAAACGTTCGCCATTCATCATATTGACAACCTGCACTTTTTCGTTTTCAATAATATTGGAAGCAATCATTAATTCTTCGTCAATTGTAATACTGCCTACATAATTTAGGTTCGTTTCTGTAACGGTTACCCTGTGAATTTTTGATTTTAATACCTCAATATGCATCCTGATAATTTTTGTGCAAAAATAATTAAATTTTTATATTATCAATAAGTCTTACTTTTCCTGCATAAACTGCAATAAATCCAATTGCTTCTTTTATTCTCGATTCGTTGTCGATTACCTTCAATGTGGTTCTATCGGCTATTTCAAAATATTCAACTTTGAAGTTTGGAATTTTGTTGATTTCACTGATTATCATTTCCTTGATTTTAATATATGACGTATTTTGTGACATTTCTTTTGCTTTTAAAAGCATTTGTCTGATAATCCCCGCATTTTTCCTGTCATTAGGTAACAGCAAAGTATTTCGCGAACTCATGGCAAGCCCATCAAATTCCCTTATAATTGCGCATGATATTATGTTTATTGGTAGTTTAATCTGTGCCACCATATATTTGATAATCATTAGTTGTTGATAGTCTTTCTCTCCAAAATAGGCATTATCTGGTTTTATGATTTCAAAAAGACGGCTTACAATAATCGCTACTCCATTGAAATGCCCCGGTCGATGTTTTCCCTCCATCACTGAATCTAGCCCTTCAAAATTAAAAGATCGATTGCTTGGTTCAGGATATATCTCTTTTTCATCCGGAAGAAAAACTAAATCACAACTTTCTCCTCTAAGCATTTCTAAATCAATAGTAAGCGGTCGTGGGTAATTTCTGAGATCTTCCTTATTGTTAAATTGAATGGGATTTACAAAAATACTTGCAATTGTGATGTCGTTTTCTTTTTTCGATTGCCTGATTAGCGAAAGATGACCTTCATGCAAGGCTCCCATTGTTGGAACAAATCCAATTATGTAACCTTTGTCTTTAAACTTTTTAATTTTTTCGCAAATTTTAACAATATATTTTTCTACTTCCATAAAATAATATTAAAATACAAACGTATATGATTTTATCCATTCGTCAAAGAGACCCCAAGAAATAAACAAAACATCTAATTGGCTTTACAATATAAAAAAAGATATTACAAATACAAGAAAAAGATATGATGAAATATAAAATTATTAATATTAATTTTGTAAAAGTTTTTTGAAAAAATTATATTTATCCACATGGAAAAATCTAAGATTCTATTTATCTCTCAAGAGATAACTCCTTATTTGCCTGAAACAGAAATGTCACTCACGGGCAGAAATTTACCTCAGGGGATTCAAGAAAGTGGTCGTGAAATCAGAACTTTTATGCCCCGTTTTGGTTGTGTGAATGAAAGGCGCAATCAATTACATGAAGTGATCAGATTATCGGGTATGAACCTTATTATTGAAGATACTGATCATCCTTTAATTATTAAGGTGGCATCTATTCAATCTGCAAGAATGCAGGTTTACTTTATTGATAATGAGGATTATTTCCAGAGAAAATTTACTTTGGTTGATGATAAGGGCATTGCTTTTCCCGATAACGACGAAAGACTCGTGTTCTTTGCAAGGGGAGTTATTGAAACAGTTAAAAAACTTCGCTGGGTTCCCGATGTAGTTCATTGCATTGGATACATGTCAAGCCTTGTACCTCTTTACTTGAAAAAAACGTTTGCAGAAGATCCATTATTCAATAATTCCAAGGTGGTGTATTCGTTATATCATGAAGAACATGATTTGCCGCTGAATAAATCTTTCAGAAACAAAGTTATGCAAGAAGGAATCACAAAAAAAGATTTAGATCTGTTGGCAAATCCTGATTATAATAATGTTTGCAAACTAGCTATGAATATGGCGGATGCAGTGATTGTGGGTAACCAAAAAATTAATCCTGTGCTTAAGAAACACCTCGATTCGCTTGATAAACCCGTATTGCCTTATCAAACAAACGAAACTTATTTACAGGCATACTCTGAATTTTATGATAAAGTAATTGCTGAAACATTGGTTGAATCATTTTAAACTTTTTTCTTGTCAATTATTTTTCGCTACAATAGCATATTACTGATTTTATTTTTCTTAAGCCTGTTTATGGCTGGTTGCAGGAAAGAGGAGCCTTCGGTAATTGGTTTAGATGTCCAACCTACAGGCGATCGGATATTAAATATTCGTAATTGTTCATCCTTGTTGTCAGCTTATACTATGAGGGAGGACTCGATTGCCAGTGATGAACGAACTTTCAATTTGCTGGGAACCTATAACGATCCTGTATTTGGACTTACATCAGCAAGTATTGTTACTCAAGTTATGTTAGCTTCCACAAATGTAGATTTTGGATCGGTTGGAAGTGTTGATTCTGCAGTTCTATACCTTCAATGTAAAGGTTCTTATCCCTTAGGCACTGATTATAATTTAATCAATCGACAAAAAATTATTGTTTACGAATATATAGGTAATAAAGGTACTGCAGATTCTTGGTTTTCTAATGCTACAATAAATAATGCAATTAATCCTGCAATATTAGACGAGGAATATGTTCAACCAAACGATTCCGGTGTGATAGCAATTCACATAGATAAAGCAATTGCGTCAAGAATTCTTAATACTGGCGAGGATACACTTCTTAATCCGATAATTTTTCTTAATAAATTTAAAGGATTTTATATTTGTCCAAGTCTCTTCTCTGTTGGGAACTCTATTCTGTATGTTGATCTTTTATCACCTGTTTCAAAATTTAGATTGTATTACAAAGATAGCTTGAATAATGCAAAATCATATGATTTGGTTATGAACTCGAGTTGTGCCAGAGTGAGTTTGTTTCAGCATGACTATTCTCAAACAATTTTTAAGTCAGCTCTTAACAGAGAAGATATTAATTCTGATAAAGTATATATTCAATCAATGAGCGGACCGAGGGTGTTGCTGAAAACACCATCTTTTGATTCATGGAAAGATTCCGGCAATATCGTAATCAATAAGGCACAACTTGTATTGACAGTTGATGGGGCATCTGATATTAAGGGCTTTGCACCACCTGGAAAACTCTTTCTTGTCTCAATTGATGAAAATGGTAAATATGTTTTTCTGAAAGATTACATAAACAATCAAACCTTTTTTGGAGGCGGTCCCAATAAGGATACAACAACTTACACGTTTAACATTCCAATACAACTGCAAGATATAATTAATGGGAAAATTGAAAACAGAGGATTTTATTTATTCCCACTAGATAATAAAGTTTCTGGAAATCGAGTTGTTTTGCTGAATAATGCTTCAAATAGAATTGCGATCAACTTTACCTACACAAAACTATAGCGATTATTATTTTTCTTCATTGATTCGCACATTTCATTGTTCAATCTTCATACTTTTTCCATTATTTTATAGGGGATTTTAAAGATCAAGTGTATATACAAATTAAGCCTATGTTAGGTTCGTTCACAATCTTTATAAAATAAACTAAATAGTTAAAATATTATATGTGCGGAATAGTTGGGTATATAGGTAAAAGACAAGCTTATCCGGTGATTATTAAAGGTCTGAAAAGGCTAGAATATCGTGGGTATGATTCAGCTGGTGTTGCAATTTTAAATGGCGATACGAAAATCATTAAGTGTAAAGGGAAAGTAAGTGATCTTGAAGCAAAGGTTGCCGATTATAAACTTGAAGGTACCATTGGGATTGGTCATACACGATGGGCAACACATGGCGAGCCAAATGATGTTAATGCACATCCTCATGCTTCCATGCATGGCAACTTTGTTCTTATTCATAATGGGATTATTGAAAATTATTCCCGTTTGAAGCAGAAACTAGAAGATCGAGGATATACTTTTAAAAGTGATACTGATACTGAAGTATTAGTTAATTTAATAGAATACATTTATTTGAGAGGAAAAGTTACTGCTGAAATAGCTGTACGTTTAGCATTGAGTAAAGTAGTTGGTGCATTTGGAATTTTGGTGCTTTGTAGAAATGAAGCCGATCAACTTATAGCAGCCCGAAAAGGTAGCCCTCTGGTGATAGGCATTGGCGATGGGGAATATTTTTTAGCATCTGATGCTACCCCAATTGTTGAATATACGCATAGTGTAATCTACATGAATGATAATAATGTGGCAATTATTAAAAGTGGGGAACTTACACTAAAAACAATACAAAATGATACACTTCAACCGGAAATTCAAACATTGGATTTAGATATTGATGAAATCGAAAAAGGTGGATTTGATCATTTTATGCTAAAAGAAATTTTTGAACAACCAAAATCTATACATGACACAATGCGTGGACGTGTTGCCAACGATAATTCCGAAATATTTTTAGGTGGTTTGTTTCATGTGATGCCTAAATTAATTGCAGCAAAAAGAATTATTATTATTGGTTGTGGTACATCTTGGCATGCCGGTTTAGTTGGCGAATATTTAATTGAAGAGTTTTCCAGAATCCCGGTTGAAGTTGAGTATGCATCAGAATTCAGATATAGAAACCCTGTTATTTATAAGGATGATGTTGTGATAGCTATCAGTCAGAGTGGCGAAACCGCAGATACATTGGCCGCAATTAAATTAGCGAAAAGTGCCGGAGCATTGGTATTGGGCATCTGTAATGTGGTTGGTTCTAGCATCCCGCGTGAGACTGATGCGGGTGTATATACCCATGCCGGTCCTGAAATTGGTGTGGCTTCAACAAAGGCTTTTACTGCCCAAGTAACCGTACTAACAATGATGGCTTTGCATTTAGGAGAAAAAAGAGGGGTTCTTGATAAAGTAGAGTATTCTTCTTTGATTAAAAGACTTACCGAAATTCCTGCTCAAGTAGAACATATCCTCGCAATGAGTAATCATATTAAAGAAATAGCCGAGTTATATAATGGTTCTAATAATATTCTTTATTTAGGTCGTGGATATTATTTCCCTGTAGCACTCGAAGGTGCATTAAAGCTTAAAGAAATCTCGTATATACATGCTGAAGGATACCCTGCAGCAGAAATGAAACATGGTCCTATTGCTTTAATTGATGAAAAAATGCCGGTTGTGGTTATTGCACCAAAAGATAATACGTATGATAAAATTGTTAGCAATATTCAAGAAGTTAAAGCGCGAAAAGGTATTGTGATTGCTGTTGTCAACGATGGTGATACAATTATTAAAGCGATGGCAGATCATGTTTTTGAAGTTCCTGTTACCGATTTTGCCTTGGCTCCATTGCTAACAGTTATTCCATTGCAACTTTTTTCTTATTATATTGCCGTATTAAGGGGCTGTAACGTTGATCAACCAAGAAATCTTGCAAAATCTGTAACGGTAGAATAATTTATTTCTTTTATTTTTTTAGCCACAGGGAGACTTGTGGCTTTTTTTATTATGTCAAAATGACATATTAAAGGTAAATTTCCCGAATTTATTTTATTTTTGTAATCTCAACAACAATATTTGGTTTATTAATCATGAATGTTCAGCAAATTAAACAGCGGTTTGGGATTATTGGAAATGCAGAAAAGCTAAATCGTGCCATTGAAATAGCTGTGCAGGTTGCCCCAACTGATTTATCCGTACTTATTACAGGAGAAAGTGGAACTGGTAAAGAAATTTTCCCAAATATAATTCACCAGTTTAGTGCAAGAAAACATGGTCAATATATAGCCGTGAATTGTGGCGCTATACCTGAAGGAACTATAGATTCTGAACTTTTTGGTCATGAAAAAGGATCGTTCACAGGTGCTTATGAAACACGAAAAGGATATTTTGAAGTTGCAGATAAGGGTACAATATTTCTCGATGAAGTAGCCGAACTGCCGTTATCCACACAGGTTCGACTGTTACGTGTGCTGGAAACAGGCGAGTTTTATAAGGTTGGCTCCTCAAAGGTTCTAAAGACAGATGTTCGTGTAGTGGCGGCAACTAATGTTGATGTGATGAAAGCTATTAAAGAAGGTCACTTCAGAGAAGATTTATACTACAGATTGAATACTGTACCTGTATCGATCCCGGCCTTACGCGAAAGAAAAGAGGATGTTTATCTGCTCTTTAGAAAATTTGCTGTCGATTTCGCAGAACGTTATCGTATGCCCGCAATTCAACTTGACGATGAGGCTATACATGCGCTTTCAAACTACAGGTGGGATGGAAATGTGAGACAGTTGAAAAATATTACAGAACAGATTTCTGTGATTGAACAAAATAGATTGATTCATGTGGATGTGTTGCGTGGTTATCTTCCACATTATGATATTGGAACCTTACCTGCTTTATTTAAGAGACCACTTGATGAACAGACTTTTGCCAATGAAAGAGAAATTCTTTACAAAATCCTTTTTGATATGAAGAAGGATATGAATGATTTGAAAAAGCTTGTTGGTGATATTATGCAGCATGAAAGTATGGGGACAAATAGTTTTACTTCCGAGAACCTTGATTTGGTTAATAAAATTTATTCGGAATCAGTTTTAGAAAAAACTGCTAATCAATCAACGGATTTCATGTCAAATGATGTAAGAAATATTACGGATACTGAAGCTTTTGTTGAAGAATCTCTTTCTATTTCAGACAAGGAAATAGAATTAATAAAAAAATCCCTCGATAAACATAAAGGGAAACGCAAAAATGCCGCTCAAGAATTAGGTATTTCTGAACGTACATTATATAGAAAAATAAAAGAATATGAAATTGATATGTAATTAGCTCTTGTAAGAAAACTCAGTGTCAGATAAGAAAATGTCAAGAATGAGGCTTTC
>JAVHQG010000244.1:0-13237 GCA_036171035.1 Bacteroidales bacterium | reverse complement strand
TAGACCTACCGCCATGCCCGTAGGGCTTGCGGGTTTAAATATATGGAAAATTGCGATAGTTCGATGTTGGCGTTCTGGTGGCTTTCATTAATTATTTATTGTTAACACTTTATGATCTTTTTATAGATTACTCAAATTATTAGCATCAATTTGATTTTATTAAAAATTGATTAATAATGAATTGTCCAATAATGATTTAAATTTCTATCTAAAAATATTGAATCTGTATACTCATAAACTATGTTTTGTTGTGTATCACGAAGTCTATATTTTAAATAATTCTTTACATCACAAATTCCGATAAAATTATCAGAATTTTCACCATTAATTGTATAATGAACAGGGATACTTGGGTCAACTGGTATCAAATTCATAGAAACAAATTGATAATTAGTAGGATATATATGCTGAACACTAATAAATAAATTACAACGCAAATAAAATTCAGTAACTTTTGAGGTTGCTTTTTCTCCTCGTTTTAATAACATTGAATCTACTAAATAGAAATCATTCATTGAGTAAGTAACATAACACATAAAGGATGAACAATCTTTATCATTATCACTTATTACAACGGTTAAATCATAAACACCATTATCATCTGTATCTTTAAATCCATAAGTATAATCTGACGTTTTAGTTGGTTTATTACAATTAGAAATAATATAAACCCTTGCATGTTGGATAGGGAGACCATTAGCTTTATTTTTTACAATACCAGAAACACGTAATGTATCTTTTGCCTTATTTTTTTTACATGAAATTAGACAAATTGCTAAAATGATAAATAGAAATAATTTTAAATATCTCAAGCAAATAATTTTCATGTTTATTCTTTTATCCATGTTCAAATTTAATTTTTTGATTCTTATAAATTTAATACTTATAAGTATTATTTCTATAAATATAATATTTATTTATTGGTTATATTTTCGATATAAAAGATTCCATATAGTGTTTTTACAATTATTAGTTATTTATTGCAGTAGATCATTGCCACTTGACGCCAACTCCTCTGTATAATGATCAAATTCCTAATTGTCCCTGAAAAATTTTAATCAGTGTTTTAATTTGACACCTATCTTATTTGAGGTTTAATTCTTTCATAATGTATTGTGAGCCGGCAAATTTATCGACAACAAACAGTACATAACGGATATCAACAACAATGGTTCTTTGTAGTTCAGGTTCGAAAGCTATGTCGCCACTCATTGCTTCCCAGTTGCCATCGAATGCTAAACCAATAAGTTCTCCGTTCGCATTCATAACAGGGCTGCCTGAATTTCCGCCGGTGATATCATTTGTTGTAGTGTAGCAAACAGGAAGATCACCATTTTGTCCATAGCGACCATAATCTTTTTTTTCATAAAGTTCTTTTAACTTTTTAGGAACATCATAGTCTGAATTGGTATCATCTTCTTTTTGCATAACTCCTTTCAGTGTAGTGAAACAACTAAATTCAACAGCATCACGTGGAGTGTAGTCACTCACTTTTCCATAAGAAAGTCTCATTGTTGAATTTGCATTTGGATAAAATTTCTTATCGGGTTGCATCTTCATCAAGCCCTCAACGAATAAGCGATTGGCTTTATCTAGTTTTTCGTAATTTGCTTGATTTGTAGCTTTTAGTTTCTGCTCGTTTTGTGTCAACGATAACATGGTTTTAAAAATCCAGTCTTTATCAAGCTTGCTTACCTTTGGCGCATTCAGAAATTCATCCATTTTTTCTTGTGTTGAAAAAATTGATTTTTTAAATGCTTTTTCTGTGAATTCTTCAAAGTTTCCTTTGAAATCTTTTCCTATCGTATTAAAAATATCTGCATGTAAATCTTTGCTTATATCTGTGTAAAACATTTTCAACAAGGTTGCGAAAAGTTTCTTTTCTGTAGCCAAATCAAAATCTTTGTAAAATGTTTCAAGGTTTTTTCTGATATCTGAAATAATTTCCATTTTTTTCGATAAAAACACGTTATCAGGAGCCTTCATTGTTTCTTCTTTTTTCAAAATATCATAAAGACTATTGAGTGTATTTGCAAAACCTAAAATGTCTCCACCTCGCATAGCGGCTTCTCTGTAGTACATACTGGATAGGTTTATTTTTTCTAATGAGCTATATGCTGTGGAAATATCATTTAATACATTTTTATAATTAGCATTTTGGTCAGCCCATTTCTGGAATTGCGTTTCAATTTCTTGTTTTTTACCAATAACATTTAATCGGTTTAATCCTTTGGTTTGTCCAATAAAATATTTCCAATAATTACTGGTACGATAATATTTTGCAGTGTATTTTATTTTCAACGCATTGCTTTTGTCCATGCTTTCGTGTATGATTTCTAATTTTGCTTCACGGATTTTTACGATAGCCGGATTAATGTTTTCAATTGCTTGTTTCACTCCAAAAGATGTTAAATAACGATTCGTAGAACCAGGGTATCCCATCACCATGCTGAAATCATCTTTCTTTACTCCTGCAAGAGAAATAGGTAAAAAAGTTTTTGATTTTAATGGCACATTTTCCATATCAAATTCTGCAGATTTGCCTTCTTTATCAGTGTACACACGGAAGATACAAAAATCACCGGTATGACGTGGCCACATCCAGTTATCGGTGTCGCCACCAAATTTGCCAATTGATGAAGGAGGTGCTCCCACAAGACGAACATCTTTGTAAAGTTGATACACAAACAAATAATAATTATTTCCTTCAAACAAGCTCTTTACAACGGCTGTCTGATCGGTTCCACGTGTGCTTTCTTCAGATATTTTACTACTGATTTCATTGATTTTTTGCAGCCTGTCTTTTTCTGGCATTGTACTGTTTATTTCAGCCATTACTTTGGATGTAACATCTTCAATCCGAACAAGAAATTTTACAGTAAGACCTTCGTTTTGGATTTCCTGCTTTTTTGTTGCAGCCCAAAACCCATCTTCCAGATAGTTTTTTTCAACTGTGCTGTTTGACTGAATTTGACCATAGCCACAATGGTAGTTTGTAATGATTAATCCTTCTGCTGAAATCAATGAGCCTGTGCAACCGTTTCCAAACTGGATAATTGCATCTTTTAAACAGGCTTTATTTACATTGTAGATGTCTTCGGGAGTGAGTTTAAACCCGGCTTTCTTCATATCATCGTAATTCTTGTTTAGTAGAGTGAGCAGCCACATGCCTTCATCAGCCTTTGCACTGAAGTTGAAAAACAAACTTGCCACGATTGCTATTACAAAAAACTTTTTTAACATAAATTCTGTTTTATTCCGGTTTATAATTCTTTTACAGTTTGTAAATTTATAAATAAATTAAATATTTTAACAATCAGATGTAAAAAAACAGCAGATTGATTAAATGATTCTATTAAACAAACTCTTTTATTGCTTTTATGAAACTTTTGTTGAAAAAATAATGCAATGTAGTATAAATAAGACCTCCGGTAGTTATAACGAGTCCAATTTTCAGATAATTATTAGAAATCGTTACTACCCATATATATGCGCCAATTGCAGCTATGAGCGAGAAAACAAGAGGTTTTACAAAATTTAGTGAATAATCTTTAAATGTAGCCGGAATCAATTTTTTTACCAGAAAGTGATAGCCGGGATAGTACAATATTATTTGTAGAGCCAATAAGGTATAACATACTTCATTTATTCCCCAGAGTGAACCAAAAAATATGCAGACAGGAATAACTGCAAGTAAAGAAAGAACCCAGTAAAAACCAAGATCCGCACGTCCTTTGGCAAGCAACAACGAACCTACAGGATTCCCAACAGATCTGATTAAAAAAGTGATTGACAATATCTGTAAAATGTAAGTCGCTTCAATCCATTGCTGTCCATACAACATCAGAATAATAGGCTGTGCCAACAAAATCATCACAATGTAAATCGGGAAATTAATTGCCGATAAATAACTTAATGTCTTATAATAAATACGTTTTAAGGTTGCATCATCATTTTGAATTTTTGACATTACGGGAAATGTTACTTTCGTGATTATTGGATTTATTAGCTGTACAGGAGCTAATACAAGGGTTTTGGCTATTGAATAGACACCAAGAATTTCTACACTTAATAGTTTTCCAATAAGAATGGTATCCAATTGTGTGAAAAAATAATTGAGAATCTTTTCTCCCATTTGAAAACGACCAAATGAGAGCAGTTCCTTTAATTCTTTTCTTTTATATTTTAGCGATGGTTTGTGAATTTTAATACCAATAATAAATAAGAAAAAGGCTTGAATAAAATTATTTAAAAGTGTTCCTATAACAATGGAAAGCACTCCAAACCCAAAGTATGCTACGGCTATACAAACAACAAAACTCATACAAGTAGCTATAATTTCTAATTTTGCAATCAAATCAAATCGTAATCTTTTTTGCAGCAAAACTCTGTACTGACGGGAGATTGATGTAATAATAAATGAAAAACTCATCATCACTATGTAGGGCTGTAATTCCGGCTTTTCATAAAACCATGCAATTGCAGGACTGACGGTTGCTACAATAACAAAAAAAAGAATTCCCGAAGCAACATTCATCCAGTAGAGGCTTGATAGTTGAGAATGTGATATTTCCTGCTTGTAAATAACCGCATTGCTCACACCCATATCAATAAAGATATTAATAAACCCAACAATCACTTGTAGTAAGGCAATAATCCCGAAATCGGCATGAGATAGAAAGTGAGAAAGGATAATGTTTTGAACAAGCAACAGACCGGCAACAATCAGCCCTGATCCGCTTGTCCACTTAATTCCGCTAATTGTCTGCTGTTTCAGCGTCATTATTTGTTTTCAGTTTTGACAAAAAAGCGTGCGTCATGATCAATGTGAGCTAGTAGTGCCTTGATATGGTGATTGACAATGAATTCGTCAACGGCTTTTTTGCACCCGTCGTATGCACCGTAATCATCAATAATAATAACGCCACCTGTAACAACATATTGATAAAGATGTTCGAGGCAAACCTTTGTGGAATCATAATAATCCCCATCAAGTCTTAATAATGCAATGGAGCCAATTTCCTGTGCAGATACAGGTAATGTATTTTGAAACCAACCAACATGATAATGCAGATATTCTGCCGGATATTTGATGGTTTTTTCTAATAAATTTTTATTTTCTTCAAGCGTGCCAGGACCTCCCTTTGAGTCATATACGCCTTTTACCGGTTCAAGGGTACCTGTTATTTTTTTGTTTTTTAAAAAAGGTTTCATTTCATTTATTGCTCTTTCTCCGTCAACATCAGGGTTTGGTTCACATATCTCAGTAAAAGCATCAAACAAATGCAGATGACGCCGTTCTGTACTTGTTTTTTTGTTCGCAAGTGCCATAAATCCTACAGCCCCACCTTTCCATGTGCCACATTCAACAAATGCGCCTTTAATTTTATTTTGCTCACAATATTCAACCTGTTCCCATAGCGAAATCAACCGTGCTTCGTTTAGCATTGTGTGGCTCTTAACTATTGGAATATTGGTTTTAATTTCCGCCTCGTATGACTCAATTTCTTTTAGCTTTTCTTGCTTTTTGCTGACCTCAAATCCATGCGATTGTAAATAGTTTAATAATATTTTTTTTATCATTTTCTATTGCTGTTTCTTTGCTTACGTTTATTTTTTCAAGCATTTTTCTATTATGCCGCTTTTGCTACACAAAAATATAAAATAATGTCATTACTCAAAATCAACGTTCTGCTTTTGTTTCATTTAGAATCTTCAATCGTTAATTTAATACAAATTAGAGTGTCAAAAATAAAATATACATAACATCAGATAATAAAATTAAAAAGAATGCGTTTCCAATTATATAAATTAAAAAAAAAATAATCGCCTATGATTCAAAAATCTACTATTTTCCAAAATTATTCTATTCTCGAAATCAATAAACCCACTGAAAGTGATATGTTTCAGGAATTGAATATTCTTACAGGCATTGCAGAATCAGAGCCTCCTTCGCATGTAATCAGTAACATTATGGGATTTTCAAATTCATATTTTCCTGTTAGTACGCAGTGTGGTAACATTGATTTGATTTTGAATTAGAGTTAACATCGTTTAAATTTGTTGAAAAATGAAAGGAAATTTTAAGTGTGATTTCTGTAATGTCATATTTGAAGCCGAGGGAATAAAGGAAGAATGGATTGATCCTATTTATGGACCGTGTTTTAAATATGTAGCAACATGTTTAAAATGCAAGAAAGAAGTTACAGAATACAGACCTCCAAAAGAACAAGGTGCAGCTCATCATGAGTCACATGGCTCTGCTTGTGGATGTTGCAGCAAAGCAAATAGCTGTAATATGGCGGAAGATTAAATTTGTTTGTTAGATGTAATTTCGTCAGAAACCTTTATTTTTCTGGATCGCACAATAAAATATATTCCGACTATAATAAACGGGATGCTTAAAAGTTGCCCCATATTCAGCAACATGTTATTTTCAAACCCTGATTGGTTCTTCTTTAAAAACTCTAAACAAAACCTAGTTGCAAAAGTTCCGATTAAGAATGCTCCAAAAACTTTCCCTTTTGGGAAGTTCCCTTTTGATTTAACGTATAAGCGAATCAAATAAATAAATAGTAAGCCATAGCAAATTGCTTCATAAATTTGGGTTGGATGCCTTGGTTCAACTTCACCTGCATGTACAAAAATAAATCCCCATGGCATGGTTGTTTTTATACCGTAAATTTCAGAGTTCATTAAATTCCCAAGTCGAATCATTACTGCAGCAAGTGCGATAGGTATAACGGCTCTATCGAGAATCCAGATATATGATTTTTTAGTTGACTTTCTTGAGAAAAGATAAAGTGCTACAAGTAGTCCAATTGATGCCCCATGACTAGCAAGTCCACCATGCCACACCATAAATATTTCTAATGGATTATGCAGGAAAAATTCCGGTTCATAAAAAAGAACGTGACCCATGCGTGCTCCAATAATAGTTCCCAGAACCATGTGTAATGAGAGACTATCCAGTTCTTTAATGGGAATATTTTCTGTTTTGAAAAAATATTGTACAATAAACCATCCAACAATAAAGCAGGATGCAAACAAAAGGCTGTAATATCGGAGTCCCCAGCCTCCAATATGGAAAATTTCAGGATTTATATCCCAAATAATGTAAGATAGCATATTCATAGGGGGCAAATGTAGTAATTATCCGAAAAAAGGAATAGAAAATATTTTAGGTTTTCAATTTCTTTTTCTTGGCCGCAGGGAAAAGGACATTATTTAGAATGAGCCTGTACCCTGGCGAATTTGGATGTAAATTCAAATCTGTTGGAGGATCGCCAACCATGTGCTGATAGTCTTCCGGATCATGTCCACCATAAAAAGTCCAGGTGCCTTTACCAAATTCTCCATGAATATATTTTGCTTCACCGGCAGATTTATTTTCGCCCATAATGACCGTACTTGATTTAATAAGTTTTTTGTTGAATGCAGTCGTTTGACCCATAAAACCTTTAATCATATTTTTATGGTTTTGGCAAAGCATAGTTGGCACCGGATCCCATTTTGCAGAAAAATCGAAAAGGGTAAAGTAATCTTCCAGTTTGTTTACCTTTCTTGTATCAGATACATCAATGTCTGAATATTCGTATCGAAATGGGTCTTTATAAATTGTGAAATCTTTAAATGCAAGTGTTTTGTTAAAGTCTAACTTGTTTTGCGCATCAGGGTCAGAACCATCGCCATCAAACATACTTTCGCAAATGTCAGTGCCTTCGGCAGCAAGGGCAATGTCGTAAGAATCGGTTGCCGAACACATTGTGAAGAGGAATCCGCCATTCAGTACATACTCTTTTATTGTTTTTGCAACAAAAAGTTTGAGCTGCGACACTTTTGTAAATCCAAACTGTTGTGCGATTTCTTCCATTTGTTTTTGTTGTTCAATGTACCATGGTGCAAATCTGTAGGCACCAAAAAATTTTCCGTATTGCCCGGTAAAATCTTCGTGATGCAGGTGAAGCCAGTCGTAATTTGCTAATTTCCCATTAATAATATCTGGGTCATAAATTTTGTCATATGGAATCTCGGCATAGGTCATTACTAATGTTACGGCATCATCCCACGGACGTTTGTCGGAAGGTGTGTAAATAGCAACTTTAGGTGCTTTCTCAAGCTTTACCACATCCATATTTGTTTCTGGTTGCGAAATGTCGTTTAATATATTCGAAGCTTGTCCATCAGCAATGATTTCAAAAGAAACACCTCGCACCATACATTCCTGTTCAATATCCTGAAGGTGTTTAATTAAAAAACTGCCTCCTCTGTAATTCAACAACCATTGCACTTCCACTCCATTTTGTAGTGTCCAGTATGCAATTCCATAAGCTTTTAAATGATTTTTTTGTTCATCGTCCATCGGAATAAGCAGGTACGTAGAAAATGCTGATGTGCAAGACACAATCAGGGATACAAACAAAATTATTTTTTTATAAAATCTCATTATTGCAAAATGATATGTTACAATTGCGCAACAAAAATAACGAAAATAGATGTGTTTTTATTCGGTGATATGAAAAAAGTCATTAAAATGGATTATCCGGAGGAATCGTGTCAAAGTTAACATTACTCTCAAATGAATCGTTTTTACGATTTTCTTTGCCATTCATTTTTGATCCAATTGTTATTCCGCTGCCATAATTATTATCGTTGCCGTTGTACTCGTTTAGCACAATATCCCGTTCAGTAAATTTAGCCATACTGCTATTAAATTTCAATGATACATCACCAAGAGCACCATTTCTGTGTTTGGCAATAATAATTTCAGCAATACCTATTAAGGAGTTTCCTTGGTCATCTTCAGTTTGTTTGTAATATTCAGGGCGATGTATAAACAAAACCATATCGGCATCTTGTTCAATAGCACCTGATTCACGGAGGTCAGAAAGTACAGGTCTTTTATTTCCACCACGTGTTTCGACTGAACGATTTAGCTGTGAAAGTGCTATTATCGGTACGTTTAATTCTTTGGCAATGGCTTTTAAAGAGCGCGAAATGGTACTAACTTCCTGCTCTCTAGTCCCTGCTCTGTTATCGGTTCCTGCGGACATTAACTGCAAATAGTCAATTATTACACATTTAATGTGGTGTTGTCTTACTAGCCTTCTGCATTTTGCACGTAATTCGAATATTGAAATTGCCGGAGTATCATCAATAAAAATAGGTGCATCATGAAGTCCCTTAATTTTATATTCTAATTGTTCCCATTCATAGTTCTGTAGTTTTCCTGTTCTGATTTTTTCTACCGGAAGTTCAGTTTCGCTTACGATAAGCCTTGTAACAAGTTGAACAGACGACATTTCGAGTGAAAAAACTGCTACCGGCACTTTATGCTCAACTGCCATATTTCTTGCCATTGATAGCACAAAAGCGGTTTTTCCCATAGAAGGTCTCGCTGCAATAATTACTAAATCAGAACATTGCCACCCTGAAGTGATTCTATCAATATCAGAGAAACCTGATGGAATGCCACTCAATCCGTCTTCACGTTTACCGGCTTCCTCAATTTGTAGAATAGCAATATCTATAAGGGGTCTGATTTTATTTACTTCTTTTTTAATATTTCCTTCAGCAATTTTAAATAGTTCATTTTCAGAAAAATTTAATAAGTCAAGAACATCTTCTGATTCATCAAAAGCACGTTCTTGAATTTCAGAAGAAATACGAATAAGTTCACGTTGGATAAATTTCTGTGCAATAATTCTTGAGTGGTATTCAATGTGTGCAGCTGAGGCAACACGAGATGTAAGTTGCGTAATATAATATGGTCCACCAACAATCTCAAGCTGTTCAGTTTGTTTTAACTCTTCTGTAACCGTTAATATATCTATCGGTTTTTCTTTTGATGATAATTCCCGAATAGCGTGATATATTTTTTGATGAGCTTCTTTGTAAAAACTTTCAGGCTTTAAAATGTCAAGTACAGCAATAACAGCATCTTTTTCGAGCATTAAGGCACCGAGTACAGCTTCTTCAAGTTCAACGGCCTGAGGTGGCATTTTTCCGAACTCACCAATAGGATTTGGTGCGTTTTTTTTTGCTTTCTTATTGTAATCCATAGTGTTGTATAAAAACTTTTCTTTGTCTAAAAATATAGATAAACAGGCTAATTAACGAGATTTTTTAATCTTACTTATTAACATTTTTCAAGGATTCAATAAACATTTTATGAACAATTTAGAAGTGCACTTTGGCTGTGTTTCGTTTATCACTAAAATTATAGTAAATGCAATGGGTGTTTTTTTATCAATCAATTATCAGCAAGCAGAGAAGTGAAATGAAAAATAAATAAATTAAATTTGCTGCCCTAAAAAAAGCTGAATGAAAGATTTAACAGTTGGTAAGGAGGGGAAACTAATATTCCAATTTGCAGTTCCAATGCTGTTGGGTAACGTATTTCAGCAACTCTACAACATAGTTGACAGTATCGTTGTTGGTCGTTTTATGGGAAAAGAAGCGTTGGCTGCTGTGGGTGCATCGTTTCCAATAATTTTTGTAATGATATCACTGGTTATTGGTTTTTCAATGGGTCTCACGGTTATTATTTCCCAATATTATGGTGCAAAAGATTTTAAAAGTGTAAAACGAGCTATTGATACATTGAACATTGTATTGTTTTTTGCATCAATTGTTGTTACGATTCTTGGGTTACTTCTTAGCACAAAAATATTTGAATGGATGCAGCTTTCACCTGAAGTGATACCATTGGCCAAAAATTATTTTAATACATATATACTTGGTTCAATGGCATTCTTTGGGTTCAATAGTGTGAATGCGATTTTGCGAGGATTGGGCGATTCAAAAACACCTCTTTATTTTTTGATTATCTCGACTGTACTGAACATAATTCTTGTGATTTTGTTTGTTGTAATTTTTGGATGGGGCGTTCAAGGGGCGGCATTGGCAACTATCATCGCACAAGGATTTTCTTTTTTGCTTTCAGTTTTTTATTTGAACAAATATCACAAATTGATAAAGATCACATTTAAGAATCTTGAGTTCGATAGGCATATATTCAAACAAAGTTTACGAATAGGGCTTCCTTCAGGTTTACAGCAGACCTTTGTTTCGATAGGGATTATGGCACTTTATGGAATTGTAAATCAACATGGCACAGATGTGTCTGCGGCATATGCAGCGGTTGGTCGGATTGATTCATTTTCAATGCTGATTTCTATGAATTTTGCAATGGCATTATCAACTTTTGTTGGTCAAAATATTGGTGCACAAAAAATTAATCGTGTAAAAGAAGGGCTCAAAGCAACCTTGTGGATGACTTCTTTTATAACCATTGTTCTCACCTTGATTGTGGTTTTTTTTGGGCATCAGCTCATGTATCTTTTTACAACAGATGAAAACGTGATTCGGATTGGCGCAGAATATCTTGTTATTGTTTGTTCATTTTATTTGGTTTTTAATGCGATGTTTATTGTTAGTGCCGTTTTGAGAGGTGCGGGAGATACTCTCATTCCGATGTTTGTTACACTTTTTTCTCTTTGGGTGGTGCGTGTTCCTTTAGCTGTTATTCTTTCAAAATATTTTGGAGAAAAAGGGATTTGGTGGTCTGTACCCATCGGATGGTTTTCGGGTGCTATATTTATATCGTTATATTATATGAAAGGAAACTGGAAAACCAAATCTGTGATTAAACGAAATCCTTCAGAACAAGAAATAATGATTGATGAAGTGTGAAATGCAAAATAAATAAAGTAAGGCTGCACTTCTCGTATTTGCTTTTTGAAGATATAATCTTTTTGTATTTATAATTTTTTAATTTTACCACAAAATAAAAATGCTGCCACTTTTTATAAATATCAGATTTTTTGATATCCTCGATATTGTTCTCGTGGCTTGGTTGTTATATCGGCTTTATAAGCTCATCAGAGGAACCGTTGCAATTAATATCTTTATTGTAATTTTTTTAGTATATCTTGTTTGGTTATTGGTTAAAGCGTTTAAAATGGAACTAGTTAGTACCATTTTGAGCCAGTTTATAAGTGTGGGGGTGATTGTATTGATTGTTGTATTTCAACAAGAACTGCGAAGATTCCTGATTGTAGTTGGAACAAGATATTTTAAGAGCAAGCATTTCTCTTTTGAAAAAATGTTTACGCTGAATCCTCGTTTGGTTTCCCTCAATGCAATTGAATCAATCACATCAGCATGCGATAATATGTCTAAAACAAAAACCGGAGCACTGATTGTTGTTTCACATGCTGCTGAATTGCGTACTTATACACACACAGGAGACATTATTAATGCTGAAATTTCGGCAAGACTTCTAGAAAATTTATTTTTTAAAAATAGCCCGATGCATGATGGAGCCGTTATTATTGTTGGAGATAAAATTCGTGCTGCCAGATGTATTTTACCTGTTTCAAACACACCAACACTCCCTGCTAAATTTGGGCTGAGGCACAGAGCAGCTTTGGGGATGTCTGAAGAAACCGAGACTTTGATTATTATTGTTTCGGAAGAAACAGGATCAATTTCTATTGCAAAAGAAGGGATATTGATTGAAAATATTTCTGATAAAGAACTTACCCGTCACTTAAAAACAATTATGCTTTAAACTTGGGCTTTTCGGTATTTTTTTTCTTCCCAAAAATATTTGCTTTTGATTCTGTTCCGTTCATAAGACGAACAATGTTTTTTCTGTGAGTATAAAATAGTAATAATGCAACAGAAAGGGAAAAAACAATTACAGATATAATTTTTATTTTGAAAAGGAAAATTACAATAAATGGGAAAGTCAATCCTGAAAGCATAGAACTTAAAGAGACATATCTTGATATGATAAGTGAAATGCAGAAAACAACAAGAGCCATTAAAGCAGGACCGGGTTCAATGGCTAAAACCATGCCCAATAATGTTGCAACGCCTTTGCCTCCTTTAAATCCTGCATATACCGGATAGATGTGTCCAATGACTGCACACAACCCCAGTACAATTTGAAAAAGTACAAATTCATTTGTTCCAGAACTGTAAATACCATTAATACTAACAAGCTTAACTGCTGCCAATCCTTTCATTATATCAAAAAGCAAAACAGGAATACCTGCTTTTATGCCTAATACTCTAAAAGTGTTTGTTGCACCCGCATTGCCACTACCTTTTAACCGAATGTCTATGCCATAAAATAATTTTCCCACCCAAATAGATGTAGGAATTGAACCAATAAGGTAGGCTGCAATTACAGAAATTATTTTCAGGGTTAAATCGTTCACGGATTTTT
>JAVHQG010000243.1:0-2642 GCA_036171035.1 Bacteroidales bacterium | reverse complement strand
TATTCAAATTAAATCCCTTCGGGATTAATATAAAAATGAAGTGAGAAATGTTAGTCAATATAATAGTATAATGAAATTTGAAAATTACAAAATATCTGATGATATAAAACGAAGTTTGGCAACTCTTGGCTTTATTAAACCAACAGATATTCAATACAGAGCAATTCCATCTATTTTAAAAGGAGAAGATGTGATGGCTATAGCCCAGACAGGAACAGGAAAAACAGCAGCTTTTGCGATTCCAATCATTAATCGTTTACATGAACAAAAAACCAGTAAAAGATCTGATGGTATAAGATGTATTGTGATGGCACCTACAAGAGAGCTTGCCATTCAGATCGGGAAGGTATTTAATGAACTTGGACAACATACCCGTGTGAAAACTTTTTGGCTCACAGGGGGCGTTGAGCAAGAACCACAAATTGAACGATTAAATTCAGGTATTGATGTTCTGGTGGCTACTCCGGGACGAATGTTTGATCTTGTGAGTCAGGGATATTTGCAATTAAATAAAATAGAAACACTTGTTTTAGATGAGGCAGATCATATGCTGGCACTTGGTTTTATTAGAGATATTCGCGATTTGATAAAATTTTTACCTCGTCGTAGGCAGACGCTGTTTTTCTCGGCAACCATAAACGAAGAAATTAAAGACCTCGCATATTCACTGGTTACAAACCCTATTCGCATACAAATATCCCCAAAAGATAAAGTATCGAAAAATATTGATCATGCAGTAGTTTATGTAGAACAAAATGACAAACGTTTTTTTTTAGAACGCTTAATAAATGAACATAAAGAAAGTAAAATTCTGGTTTTTGTAAGAACAAAAGTGCGGGCAGAGCGAGTGCTAATGGCAATGCAGCGAGTCGGAATCATTGCACAAAGCATACATGGAGATAAAGAACAAAAATCTCGTACAAATGTGATGCAGCAATTTAGTGACGGCACACTAAAAGTCATGATTGCTACAGACGTTAGTGCGCGAGGAATTGATATTCCAAATGTTGAATATGTGGTAAATTATGATTTGCCTGATGTTCCTGAAAATTATGTTCATCGTGTAGGTCGCACCGGTAGAGGGACAAGTAGGGGCATTGCTATTTCATTTTGCAGTTTGGAGGAAAAAGAAACACTATTAGAAATAGAAAATTTTTTAACAACCAAAATCAAGGTAATGCTAATGGATAATCTCGATTATTCTGCCATTGTTGATGAAAGTGATGACAGTGAAAAAGATTGGAAAAAGCTGATGAAAGAATATAAGGAAATTCCAAAAAAGAAAAAGAAAAAATAAAATCGAAATATACGATTTATGATTAACGATTGCAGAATGGTAATATTTCAATGAATAATTATTTACCTAAAATATTTTTGTTTTTACTTTTATTTCAAGGAATAAATATGTCTTTATTTCCACAGGATCCCTACAACATTGATCAATATGAATTTATAAACTATGATGCAAACAAACTTGTTTTCCCGGGCGATTCAGAATCATTTTCAAAATTGTTTTTAGCGTTCAATAATCTTATTTTAAAGGGCGACGGGCAAATTAATGTTGTCCATATTGGCGACTCACACATTCAGGCTGATAATTTTTCAGGAAGGATGCGCCAGCGTTTGCAAACTTTTTTTCAGGGTGGAATTGGTGGCAGAGGTTTTGTGTTTCCTTATACTGTCGCTAAAACAAACAATCCGCCTAGCTACAAGGTTTCATACACCGGGAAATGGGATCATTGCAGACTGGTTGATAATAAAAGCTGTAAACTTGGATTGTCGGGCATATCTGTTTCAACTACAGATACAGTAGCGTCTATAAGCATAAAGCTGAAGGTAAATGATGGACCACAATATACATTTAATAAAATCAAAATTTTTCATAATACAGATAGTACGTGCCTTACGGTTGGAATTGATAATTACAAAGAAAAAAGGATAATGGAATATGATGATTGCCTAGGATACACAATGTTTATTCTTGATAATTATATTGATTCTGTAAATTTAAAATTTAGAAAGACAAATAATTTTCAAAAAGAATTTATACTGCATGGAATAAGCCTGGAAACCTATGATCCTGGTGTTATTTATCATTCTATTGGAGTAAATGGCGCAATGGTAAGTTCGTATTTGAAATGCGAGTTGTTTAGGGAGCATCTTAAAGCCCTTACGCCGGATATGTTGATAATTTCTCTTGGAGCAAACGATACCTATACAAAAGGATTTGATTCAATTTGGTTTCAGCATAATCTTGATAGTTTGCTTCGTATGATAAAATCTGTTTCTCCTGATGTCTCAATTATTCTTACTGTCCCCAGTGATAGCTATTTGTTTAGGAAAAAGCTAAACCAACATATTCCATTTGCACGAAATGTGATTTTCAGAATGGCACAAAAATTTAATTGTGCTGTATGGGATTTTTATAAAATTATGGGTGGCGCAAAATCAATTGATTTGTGGTTGAAAAGTAATCTGGCAAACAAAGATAGGCTGCATCTCGTGAAAAAAGGATACTATTTGCAAGGCGATTTGCTTTTCAGTGCTTTCTTAAAATCATATGACTCATTTATTGATAAGACACAAGTTAAATAGTGTCAGCAAGAAAACGCCAATAATTTCGTTACTCTAGTTTTGAAAAC
>JAVHQG010000242.1:0-13278 GCA_036171035.1 Bacteroidales bacterium | reverse complement strand
CAGATTTTGGAAGAAAATAAATATAGTTGAAGTTTGATGGGATGATGGGATGATGGGTTGATGGGATGATGGGATGATGGGATGATGGGATGATGTGTCTGTACTAATTAAAAAATAGATGAGCATGAATTATAATGAAATATGTTTGCAAACTTGTGAAATTGCGAAGGAAGCAGGACAGTTTATTAGAGAACAGTTGCATGAAATTTCCAGTGAAAAAATTGAAAGTAAGGGCTTGCATAACTATGTTACGTATGTTGATAAAACCACAGAGCAGATGATTGTTAAGAAACTTCGGCAAATGATTCCTGAAGCTGGTTTTATTGTTGAAGAAGGGACAATTATTAAAACAGGTGACAAATATAATTGGATTGTTGATCCATTGGATGGAACAACAAATTATATTCATGGACTACCACCATTTGCGGTAAGTATTGCTTTACAAGAAGACGATGAGATCGTTGTAGGTGTAATATATGAGGTAAGCAAGGATGAATGCTTTTATGCATGGAAAGGGAGTAAATCGTTTTTAAACGAAAAAGAGATACATGTTTCAATGGCCGATAAAGTAACGGATTCTCTTATTGCAACCGGATTTCCATATCAGGATTATAAGCTTCTTGATAAATTTATGCTCACGGTTGAATATTTCATGAAACAATCACATGGATTGCGCAGATTGGGCTCTGCAGCAACTGACATGGCATATGTGGCATGTGGCAGGTTTGATGCTTTTTATGAATATGGACTAAATCCTTGGGATGTTGCAGCAGGTGTGATAATTATTAAGCAGGCTGGGGGAGAAGTAAGTGATTTTATGGGAGGAAATAACTTTATTTTTGGCGGTGAAATAATGGCAGCAAACGCAAAAATATTTCAGGAATTGTTTACGGAAATAAATAGAATGTTGGTGAAGAACCCTTGATGTTTAGGGGAAGAGTAAGACTTAATTGATATAGCAAATAAAAGTTGTAGTGTATAATTTATACACTACATAAGAAATGAAATAATAAATGTAGTGAAATATAAATCAATAAAAATCCATTTGAAAAGCACATAAGTTTTTTGTAATATTGCAAAACATTCGGAGAGATGCCAGAGTGGTCGAATGGGACGGTCTCGAAAACCGTTGTACTGGTAACGGTACCCAGGGTTCGAATCCCTGTCTCTCCGCTGATATTATTGTTTAGCACGATGCCTTTTACCTACGAATATCCACGACCAGCCGTAACTGTAGATGTTATTTTATTTTCACGCAAATTAGAGGATATAAAGACCCTACTTATCCAGCGAAAAAATGATCCATTTATAAATATGTGGGCATT
This sequence comes from Bacteroidales bacterium, assembly GCA_036171035.1. Lineage (GTDB taxonomy): Bacteria > Bacteroidota > Bacteroidia > Bacteroidales > GWF2-35-48 > GWF2-35-48. Next base: position 11,953 of record JAVHQG010000242.1, on the reverse strand, counting down.
GCCAGGTGGCTTTGTTGAAATGGACGAAACCCTTGAACAGTCAGCATTGCGTGAATTGTATGAGGAAACTGGACTCACTAGAATTAAAATCACACAATTTCAAACATTTGGAGACCCTGATCGTGATCCACGTGGCAGATCTGTGTCAGTTGTTTTTTATGGCTTTGCTGATTGTGATACAGTATATGCAAAAGCTGGAGATGATGCTAAAAATTTAGAGTGGATTTCTGTAAATAAGTTGCCATTACTTGCATTTGATCATGAGAAAATTTTAAGTATGGCAATTAAGGAATTATTATAAATTATGTGTTCTATTTTTCTTTTCTTTTTCTTTTTGTAATAACTGTTTTTACAATTTGACCGATATTATCAATTCTTTCAATATTTCTCTGAATTGGGTCGGCAGAAATCTCATCAATTTTTACACTAGCGTTTTCAAACATTGCTTTTTGTTCAGGGTAAATTATTGCAAAGCTTATAGCCGGATGATTGTGTGATAAATAACTTGGTATCATGGCAATGTGTTTGTTATAAGAAATTGTTCGAATGCGTGCTGTTACTATTATAAAGAGGTCTGACTGATCAAGCATTCCCAGTATAGGTGATATATTTTTCCATGAATTATAATTTGTAAAATGTGCTTTAATATTTCTGGTTTTATACACTACGTTTTTTATTTTTTCTATTGATGCAGATTGAGCAAAAAAGAATATTTTGCTGTTTGTTTGTCGTGATAAGTTTATCAGCACTTTTATCCACGAGATAAAGCCTATTTCAAGTTCTGCATTTGGTGGCACGGCTACAATAATTTTTTTTAGCAGAAATAGTGGCTCAATGGGGTTATATATGATTGCCATTTGGTTGGTTTTACGCAAAATGTTGTCAATGTTTGAGCCAAATAAGTAATTTGTAGTGCTTGCTTTAGATGCCCATCCCATAACGATTGTAGTACAAGCATGATCTTTCACGGCTTGCGAAATACCGTTGGCAATATTTATATCAATTTGTGTATGTAGTTTGATGCGATCGTCTGCGCAGGATGTGTTTTTTAATACTTTCTCGAGGTATGAACTGTATTCCTGAATTTTGTTTTTTGCAGTTGTTTCATCGTGCAAAACAATTACGGGATAAAGTGTTTCATTGCTGTTAGGATCTTTAATGTATGCAGAAAATTCTATTAATTTATCTCCATTATTTGGGTTTGAAAAAGGGATTAAAATTCTTTCCGGTAATGTATTTTGAGTAATGTTTTTATTCGTTTCCGCAATAGCTAATTTTCTGCCGGATATTTCCGTAAAAAATGAGCTGACAAGGCATGAAACAAGGATTACGAGTATTGTGCCGTTAAGGATCGTATCGCTCAACATGCCTGCTTTATAACCAACAAGTATAATTGCAATTGTTGCTGCTGCGTGTGAGGAGCTTAATCCATAAATAACATTTCTTTCAATGTTTGAATAATTAAATATTTTTTGGGTGATGTATGCCGCTAAATATTTTGTGATTAATGCTGTTAAGATTAAAATAAATGCAACAATTAGAGCTCCCGACCCATTAAAAAGTACTTTTAAATTTACAAGCATTCCGACGCTGAGCAGGAAAAATGGAATAAATAATGTGTTGCCAATAAAAACAATACGATTCATAAGCGCAGATGAGTGTGGGATAAGCCGGTTAAGTGCAAGCCCTGCAAGGAAAGCACCTATAATTGGTTCTACATTTGCTATTTGAGAAAATAGGGCTGAAACAAATACTACGAGCAATATGTAGATATATTGTGAGCTGCTTTCTCCTTCAAGATATTTAAGAAACCAACGGCTTATACGAGGTAGAATCCACATGACTGAAACAACAAATGCGCATAATGAAAAAATTAGTTTTGTCCAAAAATATACAGATAATTCTCCATTATGTAATGCCATAATTACCGCTAGCAGCAACAATACAGCAGAGTCTGTTATTATGGTTCCTCCAATAGTTATTTGTACAGCACGGCTTTTTAAAATACCAAGCCTGTCGGCAATTGGATAGGAAATAAGTGTCTGAGTTGAAAAAATACTAGCAAGTAGTAACGCACCTATAAATTCTAAATGAAGAAAAAAATATGAAACAAGAAAACCGAAAAATAATGGAATAATAAAAGTCAATGAACCAAAAAACAAGCTTGTGTTTTTGTTGAGTTTAAACTCGCGTATGTCAATTTCGAGCCCGGCTAGAAACATGAGATAAAGCAGACCGATTGGTCCTAGCAGATTCATGCTTGAATTTTCAGCCAGCAAATTAAATCCGTAAGGTCCCACTGCAACACCGGCAAGAATTAATCCGATTATTCCGGGGATTTTTATCTTCCTGAATATAACAGGTGCAAAAAGAATAATCAGTAATACAAGCGTAAATATTATTATCGGGTTCGTGAATGGTATTGTGAAATCTAATAATAAAATCATTGAAATAAACGATTGTTTTTTTATTCAAATTTACGTGATTTTTACTATTTTACAAGTAGTATATAAAAATAAGATCAAGCAATGGATTGAAGAAAGCAATCAATGCTGTCTGTGAGCATATGGAAGAGTAGCCCAATGGCAATGATTCTGGTTTTTGGAATAAATAATAATGCAAAATATAATCCGATAGCAATTGAGGAATGAAGTGGATGAAAGCCAATGCTGCACCTGCATGAGTCATAAATTGGTGTTGCAAAAAAATGGTCTAAATCAATAGCCATTGTTGCCAGCATGATGAGCCACGCTTTTATCCATATATTTTTAAAATATTTATATGAAATTAATCCGGGTGCAATTAAATGTAAAAAATAGTGAATGAAAAATCGAGTCATGTTTTGGAACTGATAATTTGTAATGGTTTAATGTTTTGTTACTTTGGAAGCTTTCTGACTCGACTCCATGACTCTGTTCTGCCAATCAGCGATATCCCTACAAATCCACGAATTTCCAGCTTCTCAAGATCTTCAGAAAGGTGCATTTTGCAAGAATATATTTTTCCACTTTCAGGGTCATAGATATTTCCTTCTTTATAATTATTTTCACCAACATACTGAAACGAATTTAATAACACCAATCCCTTTAGTTCTCGGCTTTGTGATTTAATGTCAGGATTTTTTTTATCTTTTTTTGGTTGTTTAGTTTGATTATCAATAGAATCTTTGATCCATACTAGCTTACCGTAGAACTTAGCACCGTGTTTGTATATTTCAATTATTCCGCTTTTTTTTTGAGACATCCATCGACCAAGAATGTTGTCAGCGGGATTCTTTTTATTTTGTGCATGTACGATCAAAGAAAGTAAAAAGAAGCTTGTAATTGTTATTATTTTTTTTGACATAATTTTATTTGTTAAAGTTCTACAAGTCCGAATTTTATTGCATTCATTATCAGTTCAGCGGTATTTCTTGAATTTGTTTTTTTCATTAAATTGTCTCTGTGCCTGTCAACTGTTCTTTTGCTAATGGCTAGTTTTTCTGCAATTTCTTTGTTTACAAGTCCCTGACAAATTAATATAAGAACTTCCTGCTCTCTGCTTGAGACAATGCCTGTTGTTGGCTTTTTTGAAATGGAAGTATCCTCGTTATCCTCTAAAGTATTTGTAATATCAATAACATATCCAATTAGGGTTTCTTTCTCATTAAATGAAAATGATTTGATAAATAAGTCAATATTAATATCTTCTTTTGTCTTTTTTAATGCTTTGATTCTTGTAATGTCCAATGTGACTGTTTTGCCACTTGCTTTTTGAAAGTAGTTTAGTATTTTTTCACGATCTTTTTGTTTGATGATACGATTAATGAAATCTTCGATAAAAAGTTCAGTAAGCTCATGAGTTTGATAACCAAGAATGTATGCTAGTTTGTTATTGGCATAAATTATTTTTTTATTTTGACAGATAAAAATCCCATTAATTGGATTCTCAAGGACTGTAAGGAGTTTTTTGTCGCTCATCATGCTTAATCCTTCAGCTTTTTTTAACCTCACATTAATGGCTTCAAGCAGGTCGCTATTTTTAAAAGGTTTGGTTATGTAATCATCGGCACCTAAATTCATCCCTTTTCTGATTTCTTGAGGATCTGCTTTTGCGGTGAGAAAAATAAATGGAATAAAGGCTGTTGAATTAATGTGTTTTATTGTGTCATAAACTCCGTATCCATCAAGATTTGGCATAGATATATCGCAAATGATAATATCTGGAAAAATCCGCATGGCTTCTTGCACGCCCTGTATTCCATCATAAGCTGTGTGTATTGAAAATTTATTGCTCTCCAGAAACATTGTTAAAGTTTCGCTTAAATCTTTATCGTCTTCAATAATTAATACTTTTTTCATGCTACATTGTTTTTATCTTGTTTGTTACTCTGTTTCAAAAGGTAATGTTACCGATATTATTGTTCCTTTTCCAACTTCGCTGGAGACTTCTATTTTCCCTTTATGCAAGTCAAGACTGCGTTTCACAATTGACATTCCCAATCCTGTTCCCTTAATGTTTTCCGCATTGTTTGCTCTGTGAAAAGGTTCAAAAATTTTTGGAATATCATCAGCGGGAATACCTATACCATGATCTTTAAATTGCATCTTTAAAAAATTTCCCGATTCATTTAAAATGAAATTTACAATGCCTCCCTCACGTGAAAATTTGATGGCATTTGATAACAAATTTATAATAATATATTGAACCAATACCGGATCAATATATATTTTTTCTGTATGTAAGTTGTATTCAATTTTAATTGAGATTTTTTTGTTGAGGCAAGCAGCATCTTCCATAACCTGATAAAAGAAATTTTTGCAAATAACTTGTTGTTTATTAAAATCAAGTTTTCCTGCAAAGTCTTTATTGATCAAGTTTACCTCGTCTAGGATATAGGTCATTTGTTTAATAGCAGTATATACTCTTGCATAACATTTTTCGGCATTTACAGGGGAATCTTTAAGGTCTTCAATTAATTGCAGATTTGAATAAATAATTGTCATGGGTGTTCTAAATTCATGCGAGACAGTAGAGATAAAATGGTTTTTTAATAAGTTTAATTCTTTTTCTTTTTTCAGTGAATCAAACACTTTTTTTTCAGCTTCTTTTAGTTTTGTGATATCAGTAATAATTAATCCGATTAAAAATTTGTTGCCTACATAAATTGGGAACGCATTACTTTTAACGTATAATGTGGAGTTGTCAGATAAATATAGTTGTGTCTCTTTTTGTTTATTAAAAAATGCTGTATTTGCGTCTTTTAAAGCTGTAAGCAGGCTTTTATATAAGTGATTGAAAACAGTTTCATTTTTTCTTTCGGTTGGGAAAAACTTGTATTGAATATCCCAAACTTTTTGGTTGGTTATTTCTTCTCGTGGGATTTGTAATAGTTTTGATACAGCATTGTTTGTTTCAATCACAATACCGTTCTGGTCAAAAATTATGATCCCTTCAGATGATTGCTCAACAAAACTTCGGAAGTTTCGCTCGCTTATTTCTAAAGCTTTTGTTTTTCTTATATTTTCTTCAATTTGTTGTGCTAATAATTGTTTTTGTTCGTAGAATTTTTTTATCAGATCTGCTATTTTTCCAAATTCATCATTCGGATTTTTTAGTTTTAATAGATTGATATTTTCTGTTGTAAGACTACTGAAAATTATGCCAAGTGGCTTGTTAATAAGCCTTCGAAAGGCAAAAATGAGTACACAAATTATGACACCGGCAAAACAAATAAAAATCAGCAGTAGCGTTCTTGAAAGTTTGTTGTACTCTCTAAGAAAAGGATTCTCTCTGATAAAGACTATTTCTGTGATTTTTGAGCCATTGTATGAGAGAATTGGGAACGTGTTGATATAGTCAATAGAATTTGAATTTAGTAATGGTGTTGGATTTTTTTTTAATATAATACTGGTTCCTGTTAGTTTGCTCATTTTATCAATAAATACATAATCCCACACTTTTGCCATGAGAATAAATCCTTTTGGTTCCTGAATGCGATTAATGTCTTCACTTGAATGAATGGTAGAGCCACAAACTTGTATGAAATCGTTGTGTAATGGTAAAAAAAAGCTGTGAATGTTAGATCTCCTGATTTTGTTTAATGTGCTGATTGGAATTTCTATTGTGTTTGTCCGATAGCCTACAATTTTATTAATATGATAGATTAATTCATTTTTATCGTTATAAATCCATATAGCATCTACATGATTGAATCGTAGGAAATACATTAGATTTTCCCATTTCAACTTTTTTTCAGGCTTATTAATTAATTGTGTAAAATCATTGCCAACAGCAAAATCGTTTACTGTTTCTGCTAGATTTTTTCTAATGTATGAAAGTACAGATTCAACTAGTACTCTTTGTGTTTGTTTTTTTTCTTTTGTGATAAGGTCGTTCTGCTTGTGCCTGAATAGCATAAATCCACCAAGTGAGATGATGAAAAATATAAACACAAAGAGAATCAGTAATAATATTTTGGTTTGGACTTTCATTTATGATTTTCTTTTTCTTTTATTTTACACATGAAACCTTTCGCTTGCATGTTTCTAAATTTGGTATAAATATATATTTTTGTACTAAAATATAAATATAAAAAATTAAAAATTTAATACGTATGAAAGCATATATTTTTCCGGGTCAGGGTGCACAGTTTGTTGGAATGGGTAAAGATCTTTATGATCGCATTCCTGTTGCAAAAGAAATGTTTGAGAAAGCCAATGAGATTCTTGGGTTTAGAATCACCGATTTGATGTTTGCTGGAACAGATGAAGATTTAAAACAAACGAAGGTAACACAACCTGCAATATTTCTACATTCAGTAATTCTTGCCAAAGCATTGGGTTCAAATTTTTTGCCTGAAATGGTTGCAGGGCACTCTTTGGGTGAATTTTCAGCTCTTGTTGCAAATAAAACTTTGTCGTTTGAAGATGGTTTAAGGCTTGTATCAAAACGTGCATTAGCAATGCAGAAAGCATGTGAGGCTGAGCCTTCTACTATGGCTGCCATTCTTGGTCTTGATGATGAAAAAGTTGAAGAAATTTGCCAAAATATTGATGAAATTGTTGTTCCTGCAAATTATAATAGTCCGGGTCAACTGGTTATTTCCGGTTCAACAAAAGGCATAGATCTAGCTATTGCTAAACTCACTGAAGCAGGTGCTAAACGTGCGCTTAAGCTTATGGTTGGTGGTGCTTTTCATTCACCGCTCATGGAATCGGCTAGAATTGAACTTGAAAAAGCTATTGGCGTTACTGATTTTTCAATTCCTATGTGTCCGGTATATCAGAATGTTACTGCATTGCCATCAACAGATCCGGAACAAATTAAGAAAAATCTTATTTCTCAACTCACTGCTCCTGTACGCTGGACGCAAACAGTTAAAAACATGCTTGCAGGCGGTGCAACATCATTCACAGAAGTTGGTCCCGGAACAGTTTTGCAGGGGCTTGTTAAGAAAGTTAATAGGGAAGTTTCAGCTAAGAGTGCAGTTGTTGAATAATTTTTATTCTTCAATGAATAATTTCTGAACAGCTCTTACAATCTCATTGCTGTCTATGTCATTCATACACCGAAAATGATTTTTTGGACATTCTGTGAATCCTATTTTAGAGCATGGTCTGCACTTTAAATCTTTCTGCATGATTACAGAATTTTTATCGGCAAGGTATGGATACATCCCAAATTCAGGGACTGTGTTGCCCCATATCGATACAATTTTTTGTTTATATGCTGCGGCAATATGCATTAATCCGGTGTCGTGTGTAATCACAACTTTAGCTTGACTTACCACAGATGCAGACTGGTTTAAATTCAATTTTCCGCATGCATTGGTTACAATATTTTTTTCTGATAGCAAAGCGAAAATTTCAACAGCTTTTTTTTCATCTTCCGGTCCACCAAGTAATATTAAGGGGAATTTTTTCTGATTACAAATATCTGCAATTTTCTGTGAGGGCAATTGTTTCGTAAAATGTTTTGCTCCGATTATAAATGCTACAAATCCGTATGAAAACTCTTCTCCAAATTGTTTTGCAATATTTATTTCGTCATTTTGTGGAATAAAGAAATCGAGTCCTTCATTGTCGTTGTGGACATCAAACGGGATAAGCGTATCAAGATAGCGATCAACAATATGCTTTTCCGGCATTTTGTTTATGTTGAAATTTACCAGTAGCCATTTTTGAATATTTAATTTTTTAAATGAAAACGATCCTAGTTTTAATGCCGATACAACCCTTGCGCTCCGTAGGTTGTGGTGCAAATCTATTATATAATCAAAATGTTCTTCTTGCAGTTCTGTAATCGTTTCTGCAAAGTTTTCTTTAAGCACATGCACCTTGTCAACGTAAGGATTTGATGCAAGTATTCCTGCAAATTGCGGTTTTGTTAAATAATGCACCAAAGCATCTTCTATTTGTTTTTTCAAACATCGCACTACAGGTGTAGTTAGCACTATATCTCCGATAGAACTAAACCTGATAATAAGAAATTTTGCTTGTGTTTCTGGTTGCATAATTTGATGACTCTAATTTAATAATAGAGTTCATCTGTGTTTATTTTGATATATCGACTTACAGCAAAATATGTTGAAATTCCTGAAATGAGAATACCAAAAAAGATAATAAGAAAAAATAAAATTAAAATGATTTGACCATCAATAAGTGTGCTGATGTCTTGCATTTCTCTGTTTGCAAAAAATATGAATGCGAGTAGCATGGCAAATGCGAGTAATGAACCAAGAAGTCCTTGAAAAATACTGCGCAAAATAAATGGTTTCCTGATAAATCCACTTGTTGCACCAACCAGTCGCATGGTATTAATAATAAATCGTTTAGAATAAACTACCAGCCTGATTGTGTTATTAATCAGTGTGAACGAAATAATAAAAAGAAGTGTGCTGAAAAGAAGTAGTATTACACTTATTTTTTTTACATTTTCATTTATAAGATGCAATAGATTTTTTTGATAGAAAACCTCTTTGACTTGAGGGTTTTGCTGAAAACTTTTTTCAATGGATTTCAGGCTGTCAGGGTTTGCGTAATCCGCATATAAATGTACATTTATTGAGGCTAGCAACGGGTTAAACCCGAGAAATTGAATAAAATCTTCATCAAGTTCTTTCTGTAAGTCTTCTGCTGCTTTTTCTTTGGAAATATATTCAGTAGATTTTACATAACTTGTTGCATCAAGATTTTTTTGCAAAGCTTTTATGTCGGCCTCTTTGGAGTCATCATTTAAAATAACTGAAAATCCCATATTTTCTTTCACATAACTCGAAAGTTTGCGTGCATTTAATATTAGCAGTCCCATAATCCCAAGTATAAAAAGCACGAGAGAAATGCTAACTATAGTTGTGATATATGCTCCCCGGAGTCTGCGACGTATGAGTTTTAGTTCAATATTTCTGGCCATAATTGTGCATTAATATATTTATTTTCCGTATTCTTTTTTTGTAAGAAAATTCTCTTTAACAAAGACACCAACCAGCAACAATAGTAATAATGCTGAACTGGCGAGCGAAATTTTATTGCCGGTATCATAACTCTTTGGTTGAAATTTGAATTCTATTTTATGATTTCCTGCCGGGACACGCATGGATCGTAGCACGTAGTCTGCACGAAAATGTTGAGCGGGTGTGCCGTCAATAAACGTATTCCATCCTTTGGCATAATATATTTCAGAAAAAACAGCGAGTTGATCTGTAGTAGCTTTTGTGTCATATATTAATGCATTCGGTTTGTAGGAAATTAATTTAATACTTGCTGTTGAATCATAATTAATTTGCAAACCATTTATTTTATCTGCAAATCTTTTGTCAACAATTGCTTCGTTTTTTGCACTGAATTTTTCAAGAGCCTTAATTTCTTCATCAGCATTTGCTACCATTCTGTATGATTTTACAAACCACGCATTGCCTAGTGCATCTGGGTTTTGAACTGCTTTTGGTGCTTGATCTTTTACTGGAATAATAAAATATTTTGTGTTGAGCATGTTCCAAACTTCACGATTATTTTTACTGATATGATATTCTATTAATTCCTGATATCGTTTCATTTTTGCACCATGATAACCACCAATGGATTTATGAAAATATGAAGTAGATGCGTCGTTGAAAGTATTTGCTGCTAGATTTATTACACGGAAATCCGGGTCTTTATCTTGAAGTATATCCAGGTCCGCCTGTGTGGGTTTAAAAGGTGATTTTGCTTCCAGTTTTGTAACAAAAGCGTCGGAACTCATATATCGCTTGGTTATTGGCCATAAATCTATCATTATAAGTAAGGTTAATATAATATAGAAATATCCTGATTTGAGTTTATCTATAATAAATGCGTAAATCAGACCTGCTGTTAATAAAATAAAAACAAGCGATCTGAAAGCATCTGTGCGAAGTAGCGATTCTCTGTCTTGCATCAAAGCAGGGAGAATGCCTGATGATTGTAATTCTTTGTCATTTGGCGATGAAAAATCAAAGAAAAGTCCGGGTAGAAGTGCAAAAAGTAATGTTACTGAACCGACAATAATCAATGAATATTTGAATGGTTTCATCAATTGTTCTTTGGTGATTTCTTTATCCATGATTTTTTTTAGTCCGAGAATTGCAAGTAGTGGAATTGCAAATTCTGCAATGACAAGGATCATCGACACTGTTCGGAATTTGTTATACCCCGGAAAATAATCAAAGAATATATCAGAGAACCACATAAAATTTCTACCCCATGCAAGGAAAATTGATAAAATTGTAATTGTTAACAGCCACCATTTCAGTTGTCCTTTCACAATAAAAAGACCGAGTACAAATAAAAACATAAGAATGGCTCCAACATATACCGGACCTGATGTGAATGGCTGATCGCCCCAATAAATTGGCAGGTGTTTAATTACCTGTTTTGCATTTTCTCCATAACTTTGTTTTAATAAATTGTAGGTTTCCGATGAAGTGCTTAATTCACCAGATGATGATCCTCCAAAAAAGTTTGGAATAAGTAGTGTCATTGTTTCAGCTTTTCCGTAACTCCACGAAGTTGCATAATCTTTATCGAGACCGGTGGTCTTATTGTTTTTTTCTGTAATTGTTAGTTCCGATTCTCCTCTCATGGAGTCCTTACCCCATTCATATGTGAGCATGATTGATGATGCGTTTGAGCCTACGGCAAGACCTGCGGCAAAAGCTAATGCGCCTGTTGCTTTCAAAAATCGAAGTAATTGCTTTTCTTTAAAAGATGATATAAACTGAAAAATTCCAAATACTAGAATAATCAAAAATGTGTAATACGTAATTTGAAGGTGATTGATAAAAAGTTGTACGGCAAGAAAAAATCCCATTAGTAAGCTCCCTAATAATATTTTTCTATTATATGCCATGTAAACACCGGCAACTATGGGAGCCATGTATGCAAGCGCAGATGCTTTTGATGAATGTCCTGCATCTATAATTATGAAAAAATATGTTGAAAAGGCAAACGCTACTGACCCGGCAATAGCAAGCCATGGCTTGACTTTAAAAATGAGCAGTGCAATGTAAAAACCAAGTAAACTCACAAATACAAAATTTGCAGGTCGGTCGCATATTGCCATAAATACACGAAGCACATTGATAAATAAATTGTGATTAAATTCAACAGAAATTAGGTAAGCCGGCATCCCACCAAACATGCTGTTTGTCCAAAGTGCTTGCTCTCCGGTTGCTGCTTTGTAATCAAGAATTTCTTTCGACATGCCGTAAAAGTTCCGCATATCAGATTGTAGCAGCACTTTACCTTGCAATTGAGGATAGAAATAAGCATAAGAAATAATTAAGAATAAAACTACGGCAACAACGTGTGGTAAGATTTGCTTGAAATTAAATTTTTGCATAATTTTTTTGGTTTATTAAACGTCAAATAAACATAAATAATTGTGTAATCAGACACTGCCCTTATCGACAAACACTATTTAGTGTCAGCAAGAAAACGCCAATAATTTCGTTACT
>JAVHQG010000241.1:0-13367 GCA_036171035.1 Bacteroidales bacterium | reverse complement strand
TTAATATTTTACTTCAGTTATTGTTTTTCCATCAAAACTGTATTCTTTCCAAATACCTTTCTTTATGGCATTTTCATACATCCCTTCTTCTTTTTTTTGACCATTTTCATACCAGTATATCCATTCCCCGGTTTCACGACAGTTTTCAAAATTGCCTTCTTCTTTTTTTTGACCATTGTCATACCAATGTGTAGTTAGCCCATATTTATAGTCATCCTTATAAATGGATTCAAATTTTTTTTGACCATTGTCATAGTATTCAATCCATGGACCATTAAATTTACCCTTGATAAAATAAGTCTCACTTTGTTTTTTCCCATCAGGAGTATATGTGGTTTCTACTCCTTCCAATAGCCCGTCTTTGAACCCTGATTCTGTTAGTGTTATTTTGTTTTTACCGTATATGATGGCAATGCCGGTAAAAGGAATGTTATTATAATATTTGATTGAATTTTTTTCCTTCAGATTGTCAAAGTTAACAATCAATTTGTTTTGTGCGCAAAGTATTGCCGGATAAAGAAAAACAAACAAGAGAAATCTCATTATCTTCTATTTTGTAATAGTAAAAGATTGTGTGATGATTTTTCTTTCACTTGGAGGGATTGAATATAACCAATTTGTGATATTGCTGTAGTTTACTTCCGGAAGATACGAGTTACCTTGCTCGTCTTTTGATTTAATCGGCTTTTTAACATCTTTAAATAAGACATCTTTTTTTAATAAAACAAAAAGCAATCGAATTACTTCAGATGGAAATTTTGTGTCAACCTCATATTTTGTTCCTTCAGGGAATTTATACCAGTGTGATTTTGTGAACAGTTTATTATCATTATCGACAGGATATAATATAGATGATTCGCTTTTATCGGAAATCCAAAAGATTTTCATGTAGCAATCCTTTGTGGGTTTGATGCTAAACTCCATAGGTGCTAGATTTTCATAAAATTTTTTCAGACCATCAATTTCGGCATCAAATTCAATATCTTTTGTAATATCATATTTCACAACCACGCAATTGATGGTAACAGATATTTTCATCCCATCTTTTGTGTTTTCTCTGATAGGCTCTCCTTCTTCTATTTCTGTAACAGCTCCTTGTATATCTGCTAAAATATCTGATGTATAGATTTCATCAAAGCTATTATTTGTCTCGCTTTTGTAGAGGTTTTGGTAAGAGGTGATATTTTCTTCTATTCCTGCTTGTTTTAGTGCATTTACTTTTGCATCATCAATGGCACGTTTTTCAATTTCTTCAATACTCATGTTTTTTCCCCCGGTATATGTGCCCTTAATACCTAGCATAGGGATTTTCTTGGTGCCGTCACCAGCAAGTGTCCGCAAGGAGAGTAATAAATAAAAAACCACCAACCCAATGATAAGGGAATGGTGGTTATTCGTTTTTTTGAAAAGATTATTTATTCTGGTCATCTTCTAGTTTCTTCATTTCATCGTTGAAGATTTTTTCGTATTTCATTTTGTCATAATCAACTTTTAGTTTCTGATTATTTGAAAGCTTATCTTGCAATCCTTTCAACAATTCTTCTTTTTTTACTTCAAGTGCAAGAAATGTCTGATATTTACCATCTGCTGTCTGCATTGGCTTTTCACAGGTTACCTTAACTCCAACAAGTTGTTGATTGATAACTTCTCTTGTTAATCCTTCATATTTTTCTTCATAATCTGAAGTTTTGCCAACTGTTGTTTCGTTCATGTATCTGTCATTAACAGCTTTAATTTTGCTGCTGATTAAACCAGATAAACGTTGTTTTGCATTTAACAAAGCTTTTTCTCTTGAAGCCTGAAGATTCATACTTTCGGCACTAGCATCAGCTCTGAAATAATTATCATCGCCTCTTCCAAATTCTGCGCAAGGGATTGTTAATTCTTTAGAGCCTTTACCTGCTGCACTTTGTTTTCCTTTACATGATGTAAAAAGGAATGTAAAAGAAACAAGCCCAACGAGGATCACATTAAATAAAATTTTCGTTTTCATAAAATACAAAATTTAAAATGTTAATAATTAATTTTCAAAATTTAAAGGGTGTGTAAAATTAGTAGATTTCTGTTCAAAAAAAAATTTTTATTTTTATTTCTCCATTTTAAAATATTTAAAGGACTTTAATGCTGCGAAATTTACAAAGATTATGCCAATCCTATTAGAAATGATTAAGTCGCTCATAATAAGTTAATTAATAAAACAAAAAAGCTTGAACAAACATTGTTCAAGCTTTTAAATATGAATGTAGAACATTAAATTTTCTTAAAAATCACAGAGGAGTTATTTCCTCCAAAACCGAATGTATTGCTTAACCCATAAATAACTTCACGAGATTGTGCCTTATTAAAGGTGAAATTTAATTTGTTATCAACCTGTGGGTCGTCTGTAAAATGGTTAATTGTTGGTGGAATCAGACTATCATTAATCGCAAAAATTACAGCAATTGATTCAATTGCACCTGCGGCACCAAGAAGGTGACCTGTCATAGATTTGGTTCCACTGATATTTAGTTTGTACGCATGTTCGCCAAATACTTTTTTTATTGAAACGGTTTCAGCGATATCTCCAAGAGGAGTTGATGTGCCATGTACATTAATGTAATCAATGTTTTCCGGTTTGAGTCCTGCATCGTTTAGTGCAGCATGCATGACGTTGATAGCACCGAGTCCTTCAGGGTGTGGAGCAGTTAAATGATATGCATCAGCAGACATTCCACCACCAACTATTTCGGCATAAATTTTTGCACCTCGGGCTTTAGCATGTTCATACTCTTCAAGGATTAAGCATCCACTACCTTCGCCCATTACAAATCCATCGCGATCAATGTCGAAAGGACGTGATGCGGTTTTTGGGTCATTATTTCTTGTTGATAAGGCTTGCATAGAGTTAAATCCACCCATTCCTGCCTCATTGATTGCCGCCTCAGACCCTCCAGAAACGATAACATCTGCTTTGCCAAGCCTGATATAAGTTGTGGCATCAATTAGTGCGTGTGTTGATGAAGCGCAAGCTGATACCGTGGTGTAGTTTGGTCCTCTGAAATGGTATTTCATAGAAATATGACCAGCAGCGATATTTGCAATCATTTTTGGAATAAAAAATGGGCTATATCTAGGAGTACCGTCGCCTTGTGCAAAGGCTTTTACTTCTTGAAAAAAAGTAAGAAGCCCGCCAATACCTGATCCCCATATTACGCCTGTTCGATCATGGTCTATGGTTTCTAAATTAATGCCAGAATCCTTTATGGCCTCATCGGAAGATATCATGGCGTATTGCGCAAACAGGTCAAGTTTTTTAACTTCTTTGCGGTCAAAATAGTTAAGTGGATCGTAGTCCTTTACCTCGCATGCAAATTTTGTTTTAAACTTTTCATGATCAAAATGTGTAATCAATGCGCAGCCACTGACTCCATTGAATAAATTCTTCTTAAATTCAGGAAGTGTTTTTCCAATAGGTGTAATAGCTCCCAGTCCGGTTACAACAACCCTTCGTAATTCCATAAAAAAATAATCTGTATAATGTTACTTTGTGTTAGCTTCAATAAATTTCACGGTATCGCCAACTGTGGTAATTTTTTCTGCCTGATCATCAGGGATGGCAATATTGAATTCTTTTTCAAATTCCATGATTAATTCAACTGTATCGAGTGAATCTGCGCCTAAATCGTTGGTGAAACTAGCTTCTGGTGTAACTTCATTTTCATCTACGCCTAATTTGTCAACAATAATGGCTTTTACTCTTGATGCAACGTCTGACATAATTTTTTCTTTTAAGGTTAATAATAATTATAATTCAAAAATGAACTCGCAAAGATATATGAAAGATTAGAAAAAAAAAACAAATATATATTTACAAAAAAAAAGTTTTTAACATGATGTGTTTATGTTTTTAATATGTTGCATTTTAGCGGTTTTTAAACTTTTAATAAGAAATACATTTTTAGCTATTGAATGATATATTATTTATTGATGAAAATATTAACAAATGAAAAGTATTGTTGTTTTTGCATCGGGGTCGGGGACAAATGTGGCGAATATTCATGCTTTTTTTAAGTATAATCAATGTGCCACTATTTTAAAAATATATACAAATAATTCAAAGGCATATGTTATTGAAAGGGCAAAGGCGATGGATATTCCGTGTTGCATATTTAATAAGGAGCAATTATCAAAGAGTGATTTTGTAATCAATTTGTTAAAGAAGGATAATCCTGATTTAATAGTATTGGCCGGGTTTTTATGGCAAATACCCATTTCAATTATTTCGGAATTTCGAAATAAAATAATTAATATTCATCCAGCACTTTTGCCAAAATATGGAGGCAAAGGAATGTTTGGTAATTGTGTACACGAAGCTGTGATTGCTAATAAAGAGCGACAAAGTGGGATAAGCATACATTATGTGAATGAAAATTATGATGAGGGTGCTATGATTTTTCAAGCTACCTGCGATATTGTTGTGGGAGAAACGGCTGATTCACTGGCTACAAAGGTTCATGAACTTGAATATTTACACTATCCACAAGTTATCAGGTTTTTGCTTGAAAGATGAAACAGGCTTGTTTGCTGACACTGAGTTTTCTTACAAGAACTAGATAAATGATTTAGTGATATTTTTAGGGCAACCAAAAATCAGGTTACAACCAAATCTAAAATTTATGTCACGTGAGCTATATGGCAGATATGCTCCTGTAGATTTTTCGGGTCTGATACCATAAATATTATCGGACACAATGTAGAATTGCATAAATGCTGCTTTTACAGCCAGGCCAACGCCGATGTTCATATAATACCGATTAATCATAGAGTATGTAAGGCTTCCGGAAAACCACTTAGTGAAATTTGTATTTGCAGACAGGGAAACGGAAAGATGCAATGCGTGTTGATATAATTCAGTTCGGGTGAGTAATCCAAAATTTACTTTTTCGTTTAGGGCATAAGTGCCACCAATGTAAAATTTTGTGTTTAGAGAAGTATTGTACGCCTTTTTGTTAAAATTTATTAAAAATGTTTTATAAACAGAATCCACAAAGGCATTTGTTACACTATCTGATTTATAATTATTGTTCATGAATGGGGGGAAATTCACACCACTATAAGTAAAGTCTCCCTTTTGAGAAAATGTGTATGGATTTGATTTCCAGGTAATAAATCCAAGGTCAATGATGCTTGCCGAAAGTTCGATTTTTTTGTTGAGTTTATATACTCCACCGAGATCGATGCCCATACCAAAATTTTTTTTATTTAAGATATATTTTTTTGCATCAAGTTTTCCGGTTGTTGCATCAGCACTTAAGCTGTCAATTACACCGTTTCCATTATTAAAATCGAGTAATATTGAATCAGGAAGATTCATGTTGTATTCCATATCTGTTTGTAGTCGGAGGTCGAAAGATGCAGGGTCTGTGTATAATTTCATAACAGATTTTCTTGTGTTTAAATTGAATTTTCCGAATAATCCTTTTAAATGTGCTCCAACGGTTAATTTGTCGTTTATTTTTCGGGATGCACCGGCCATATATTCTCTGTAATGCGTGATGTTAAGACCTAATCCGCTTAAATCGGCAGGAGCACTTATGTATGCACCATTGCCCTTCCATATGAGACCCAGGAGATCTTTGGGATAACCCATGCTAATGTTAATTTTTTCTGTAATCCCTAGATTAAAATACCAGTCATTCATTTTGTATCCTGCACCGAGAAGATGAATTTGTATATCTGAAGTAATATAGTTTACTTTTCTCATAGCACCAAAAAGATAGTTGAAATCAGGGATTAGTGAGTCGCGAGTGTCAACAAGAACGGTATCGTCCCAACGATTTAATTTACCATGAGTGAAAAGTTTTTTTAGAGAAAACCCTGTGTTTCCAATATTGAAAGATATAGGTGGAGGAAGTTGTCCAAAAACAGGGATAAGAAGTCCCCACACGTTGACTTTGCAATCGCAGCCATTTGCAGGATTGGCAAGATTTGCCTGTGGTATTTTATTCATAAAATAGAGAGTGTTATCTTGTTGAGCAAACAGGTTTGTTGCAAAGAACAATATGAGAATCCCTGATATAAGAAGGATATTTTTTGGTTTCATTGTACAGATTATTTAATGATGTAGTTTGGTTAGTACTTCTGAATAGTGAATGTGTTTGTTCCGAAATCGCATTGGATACCGGTGTGAACATGTAATTTATCGTCATTATAAAATCGAACGCTTTGTCCTCCCAGTGCGTTGCTGGTATTGAGAAATGCTCGATAGAACATATGTGTGATTTTATCGTCTTTAAGTTTTTTTAGTTTTGCTTGCTCAATAACAACATCTTTTACTTTTGTGCCGGAACTAATTACTTTGCCCTCAGTATTTGTGATACCGGCAGGGACAATAACACGGTCGGAACCCATGAGTGAATCTTTGATAAAATATATGTGTGTTAGCGTATCAAAGTGAGCAAAATACAGTTGAATTCCGACCTCAACGGGCATATGATTTTCTGATGCAATTCTGATGATTGCTTTTTGCAAAATATTTCCGTGGTAGTCAGTGTAATATTTAGAGAATTCAAACTTTTCTGTATCCTGGAGAGCAAGACCTTTAGCCCAGCCCCACAAGGGAAGCTCAACTTCCATATTGGCAGTAACTGTGCTGTTTTCCGTAACATAATTATTATGTGTATGAGCAGTGCCTGGATTTGTTTCTGCCAATGCTCCGAAAATAAAATAATGTGGAGCAATGCCAATTGACTGTGCAATGTTTGAGTTGTTTTTGTTCAGACTAACATTATCAGAAAGGGTTTCGCCATAATGATATCCAATGAGGGGTGCATTTACTGATTTTGGGTTTAAAAAGTAAGGAACACCAATACCTGTAACCTGCAAAGAATCATTATTTATGGTAGAATAAGATTTTAGATGGGTAAAGTAAAAACGTAAAGGAACGCCAAAAGAATTTTCGATGGACACGTTAAATTTAGGGTCTTCGAAATAATATCCACCGGTAAAAGCATCAGAGAACATTTTCATGTCGATAGAATCTTTTGCAAAAACAATTTGTTGATTTCCAAAATATCCAAACATGGCAGTTGATCGAATATAATCGAGACCAATTGTTATTCCAATGGTTCCAAGGGTAGAGCCGGCACCAGAGTGTGTCATAGACAAGCTGAATTCAATATCTACATTATTAAAACCGCCCGAACTGGTTGTGAGGTCCATTTTGTATCCGTCAAGGTCGTTATATGAGGTTGCATAAATGAAATGACCAGAATTATCAAAGTTTATGGTTTTTGAATAAGCTATACCATTTTTGGTAATTGTGGGAAATTTCAATGTCATTGTTCCGGCATGCAGGAAAGTAGATGATACCTCAAAGTTCAATATTGCAGATTTTATTTTTACGGAATCTATTTCAGAACCCGAAGGGACAACAGATATTGTGTTGTGTTGTGTTTTTGAGTAAGTAACAACAGCACCGGCATATGTAAAAGCAGACATATTCATTTCACCATTGGTCATAGTTTCTGTGTACGTTTGTGCTGGTACATAGAATTTATCGTCAGCATGATATTGACCAATATTTGCGGTATAAATCATTTTTAGAAGACCCGATTGGTCTGATTGGAACAGGTGTTCATGATCATAGTCGCGCAGAATATCGCGCATGTCGAGTGTTCCGTAACCAATAGGAATGGCATAGCTAGGATTCCAGTCCATATTTGTACTGATTTTTTTGAAATTGAAATCATCTTTTTTGCATGAGTTAAAGCCGATAACTGTTGCAATACAAATTGAGACGAGGTATAATTGGAATGGTTTCATGTGTTTATTTTTTCATTTAATTTCGTAATTGTAAATGAAGTGATCGTTGCTGCCGACGACTAGATTAAAGTTATCGTTATCTTTAGAAAAATAATCGATGCTGAACATTGTTTTTCCGGCAAGAGGGAATCCATTGTAGAGTGAGCCATTGCTGTTAATAAGGAAAATTTTGTTGGTATTTCCACAGGTTACGCCAATTTTTTGAGTCTTTTTAGTGAAGTTGAATATGATAGGTTTTTCTGTAATCAGATCTTCAAGATCGCGATCATAAATCAGCGCTTTATTAGCTTTATAGGCACTAATGTTTTGTTTATCGGCAAAAACATATTCTTTGATTCCGTCGCTGTTTATATCATCAAAAATGAAATAATGAGCAGCCGTAAAATTGCCTAATGAGATAGAAGAAACATCTCCATTAGTTGATATCTTTCTTATCGTTCCGGCGGAATCAGTAGTAATAAAAGATGTTTCTTTTTTATCTTTATAGGCATAGAAAATATTATATGGGGAACGAATAAAATCTTTTTCAGGTTTAATTTTTATACAGCCTTTTCGGTCGGTGATGTAGGTTTTTCGTATATCAGAAAAGATAACAAAATCTTTTTTATCGGCTTCAAAAAATTGAATTTCGGATCGTACCACATTGTCGGAACCTTTAAATTTCCAATCTTTCAACACATTTCCTTCTTTTGAGTAAGCATATATTTTTTTGTCTTCACCGGCAATGAAATATTTATAATTTCTTTTTTTGTCATTATCGGCTAAGGATACGCCATTTGTGGCTGGAGAGCGAAGTTTTAGAGGGAATGGTTTTAAATAATTTCCCAAAATATCAATAACATGAATATGATTTTTTGTACTAAACAATAATTGAGATTTTTTGTTTTTAAAGTAGTCAATCTGATAAATATTGCTCATTATTTTTTCTTTAGCATCAATTTTCCATATAATGTTTCCTACGCTATTGATTAGGTATATGCTGTTTTTCATATCTTGTACAAAAATGCACTTTTCGCCTGTTTTGTTATTGTCAATCATGATTGGTCTGAATGATGCGATTGTGTCAATACGACGTTCCCAAACTGTTTTGGGTTCATCTTTAAATACCGGATTATATTTTACACAAATGTTATTGTAGAGCATATCGTTGGAGCTGCTGAACTGGAAGGCTAAGGCTTGAAATTTTTGAAATGTGGCTGTATTATCAATCACTATTTTGCTAAGTTCATCATTAAAAAATGAAGCACAAAACACGGGAGAGCGAGCAATATTTGAATAATAAAAAAAGTTTGAAGTGGTGGTAAGATTTTCGGAAAATTGTTTGAAGTTTTTATCATCATCAAGGGTTTTTTGCAGCATTTTATAGTGTACAAAATCGCCTAATGTTTTTTCAGATTGTCCAAAAATCATATAGTTGTCAATAAAAGTAAAATAGTTGGCTTCAGTTTTTGCAAAAATATTTCCAAAAAGTCTTTTAAGCAGACCGGGATATGGCATTTTATAAATAGGAAAGCTTGTCTGATCATCAACTTTAAAGTTTATTTTCATGGAAGACTCGTTTTCGTTTCTGTTAGTTGCATAGCCATCAATAAGCCTTAGAAAATCTTCTTCTGCTTGGGTTTTATTTACAGTTTTAATGATTCCAAATGAGTTTGTAGAAATATCGTTAATATCTCCAATATCTGTGAAAGCAACGGCAATTTCCTTATCAATTAAATCATAAATCATTTTTTCAACTTCAACGCCAGTCTCTTTTTTAATGTTCCCCATTTCTTTTAAGAATAATGCAGACTGACCAGTGAAATCAAGATACTTTCGATATTCAGTATTGAATCGGCCTAAGTCACTTATCCCTAAAGCAATAAAAACAGAGGTATTGCAAGGTAAAATTTCAGGTAGAGTAATTGTTTGTGGTTTTTGTTTTAAAAAAACATTTAGATAGTTTGTGGTTGAATCGTTCGTATAGGTCATTCCATTTAGAACACAGACATCTTTTTTAATTACAAGGTCAAGAGCTGTCCAGTCGGCAAAATTTTTGAAAGCTAATACATCATCTTTATTGTTTTTATTGCAAGAAAGGAGCATCATTTTAGGAAACTCTTTGTAATTGATATAAATGTTCGCATCAACATTATGCCCTGCTGTTTTTTGTATTTTTTTATAACCAGGATTATCTAAAAGAGATGTTTCGGTATCAAGTTGACGTAACGAATTTTCAAGGATGATTGAAGAAAAACTTAAAATGAACATTCCTTTTTTGATAGCATAGGAGAAATTTAAATTTTCTTTTTTCGGAAATTGCACGTCAAAAATTTCAGATTCGGCATAATTTCTTGTTCTGATGCTTGCATATCTGTTTATTTGTTCATTAATAAAATTGTTGACATCTTCTACACCGGAAGATGATGGTAGGGCAATCACAAACAGGTATTCTAACCGTTGGTCACCAACGAGATGAGCTGAAATTGTGGCCGGTTTGTTTTTAAAAAGATCTTTTGCTTTTTGGTTCAGGCGAAGGAGGGAATCTAAAAAAACAACTTTTTTATTTAAATCTGCAATGCCGGGAATGTTTATCAGCTCTTGCCAAATTGTGCTTTCGTGTTCAGTTTTTCGAAGAATTTCATAAATGTTGTCTGTTTGAAAAACAAATGCCGCATCAATAGGGACAGCGTATATAGCTACTGAAACAGGGGATATTTTTTTCTTAATGAATTTATACCCGAAAAATGCTATTACAGCTATTGTTGCTAATATGATTCCGCCAATTAATAGAGCCTTCTTCATGAAATAGTAAAAAAATGATTTTAACCCTCAAAAATATGAAAATAATTTGAATTATAAAATAAGAAATTGATTGCTGTTAGCATCTATCTATTATGGAACATTAATTTGGAAAAACATTATTGTGTTACAGTTATAATATCTATTTTTGAGGCGTGTTTTTTTATTAAAAAAATTAAAAATAGCTCATTTAATGAAATTTGGTATAGTAGTATTTCCGGGGTCAAATTGTGATCATGACATGATCTATGTTCTTGAGGACATTATGGAACAAAAAGTTGAAAAATTATGGCATAAAGAGACGGATTTAAAGGGAGTAGATTTAGTTATTCTTCCCGGAGGTTTTTCTTATGGCGATTATTTGCGATCAGGTGCTTTGGCAAAGTTTTCGCCAATTATGGAAGAAGTGATAAAATTTGCAGGAAATGGTGGATACGTGTTTGGTGTTTGTAATGGTTTTCAAATTTTATGTGAGGCTGGATTGTTGCCAGGTGTGCTATTACATAACAACAATCAAAAATTTATTTGTAAGAATGTATATGTCAAAACTGTAAACACAAATTCTTTTATTTCTTTACTTACAGATACGACAAGGGCATTGAAAATCCCCATAGCACACGGAGAAGGCAGGTATTATGCAGATGAGAAAACATTACAAGAACTGAATTATAACAAACAAATTTTATTTCGTTATTGTGATGAAAACGGGAATATATCTGATGAATCAAATCCGAATGGTTCGCTCAACAATATTGCCGGAATTTGTAATAAAAATAGGAATGTTGCAGGTATGATGCCGCATCCCGAAAGAGCCTCTGATGATGAGCTTGGCAATACCGATGGGAAAATGATATTTGAATCGATGATTAAGCAGTTTAACCTGTAAATGACAACACAAAAACACACCTGTGATCGGCATACGGTAACCGTTATACGTATGGTGCTACTTTAATTTTTACAGGGATGGTTATTTTTTATAATATCATAATTCATTTTTATTTTACAATAATTGTAGTTGCAGGGTTGTTTAATAAAAAAGCCCGACTGTTTCTTGCGGGAAGGAAAAATATTTTTTTTGATATACAATCTAAAATTAAATCCACTGATACTATTGCTTGGTTTCATGCTGCTTCTCTTGGTGAATTTGAACAGGGTCGATCTGTGATTGAAGCATTTAGGAAAAGACATCCGGAATTTAAAATATTACTCACATTTTTTTCTCCTTCCGGTTATGAATTTCGGAAAAACTATCAAGGGGCAGATTTTATTTTTTATTTGCCATTTGATTTTAAAAAGAATGCTGAAAAGTTTATTTCAATCGTTCGACCTGAAATTGTCTTTTTTATTAAATATGAATATTGGTATAATTATCTTAATACATTGAAAAAATCAGGAATACCTGTATATGTTTTTTCATCTATTTTTAGAGAAGATCAGATATTTTTTAAATGGTATGGGGGCTTGTTCAGAAAATTGTTATCTTTTTTTCATCATCTTTTTGTTCAGGATGAACGATCAAAAAGTTTACTGTTAACTATTGGGATAAACAATGTTACTGTTGCCGGAGATACCCGTTTCGATAGGGTTGCAGAAATAGCAGAAGTATCAAAAGATATTTCGATTGTGAAGCAATTTGCCGGAGATAATTTAATAATTATTGCGGGCAGTTCGTGGCAACCTGATGAGACCATTTTGGTGGATTATATCAATTCTCAAGATGAGCAAAAAGCTGTTAAATTCATTATTGCTCCTCATGAAATTAAGCCTGGGAATATCAATAGGATCATGCAGTGCTGTAATAAAAAAACAATAAAATTTTCTGAAGCACTATCTGTAGATATAACTGGTTATAAAGTTTTAATTATTGATAATATTGGGATGTTGTCATCACTGTATAAATATGCCCACATTGCCTTTATTGGTGGTGGATTTGGGAAAGGAATTCATAATACATTGGAAGCTGCTGTTTTTGGTTGCCCGTTATTATTTGGTCCGAAGTATCAAAAATTTCGTGAGGCACATGATTTAATAGATAGAAAAGCCGCTATTGTAATACATAATTATAGTGATTTTAAAATAGCCTGTGATAGTTTGTATAAAGACAGGGAACAACTTGAAACAACTGCTTTGGCAGCAAAAAATTATGTGAAAAGTTGTATGGGTGGCACTAATCTGATTCTTGATTTTGTTGATAAAGTAATAAAGAAATAAGGCAATGAGCAAAACTTGCCCTTTTTTATCTGATTTTATCTAAAAGACGATTCAGTTCTTTGATTTCTTCTTTTGTAAGATTTTTCAACAAAGTATTTTCTCTTTTTTCACAAACCAGCATTTTATCGAGCATTTTTAAGCCTTTATCTGTAATTTCAATTGATTTTTGTCTTCGATCCAAATTGTTTGTTTTTCGGCTAACTAACCGTTTGTCAAAAAGTCTGTCAACAATACGGCTTACATCAGAATATTTATCAAGCATATGCTCTTTGATAAAACCAATTGTAAGAGATGATTCAGAACGAAACCCACGGAGTATCCGTAAAACATTATATTGCTGCTCTGTTATATTATGTTCTTTTAATAATTGAAGAAAATCATAACTCAATTGCTTTACGGTATAAACCAGATTAATTAACCCTCTGTGGTACTCGTTCCGAAAACGCCCATTTATTTCATCGTCAATTTTCATTGTTTACTTGTTTAATGATTTCGGATTTCTTATAAATCTAGCTATTTAGTGTTCGTCCATAAAGTCAGTGTCTGATTCATAGTGTCCGAGTTTAAGGCTT
>JAVHQG010000240.1:0-13464 GCA_036171035.1 Bacteroidales bacterium | reverse complement strand
TGACCCTTCGGGTCAGTGTTTACGATACTATTGCAAGTGAGAAATGTTAGTTATATTTTTTTACAAATACGTTGCATTGCGATGCGTTTAACAAGTCAAAACGAGCTTACCGAAGTGTTTTGCGGCTCTGCTGCTATTTTAATCTATTGCAAAGATAAATAGCATCTCTCGTCACTCTAGACAGGCTTCAACACAAAATTTGGCTAAAATATATCTAATAGTTTTACAACACCCTTTGTATCTTTGTGGCTTTTTATTTTAGTTGCATTTTTATATTCTCCAACTTTTTTTACCGGACTCATAGATATTTTATAAATTTACAAATATTTTTATCCATGACTGAACGATTTCTACAATTCATATGGAAGTATTCGCTCTATACAAAGCGTAACTTAAGGACAACTGATGATGAATTAATAAAAGTGATTTCACCCGGCATACATAATACTGATTCCGGACCTGATTTTTTTAATGCAAAAATTAAAATTGGTGAAACAATATGGGCTGGCAATGTTGAAATTCATATGAATGCATTAGATTGGACAAAACATCAACATAACAATGACAAAGCCTACGATAATGTGATTTTGCATGTGGTTGTGAAAAATGATGCAGAAATAAAACGTACAAATGGAGAAAAGATACCAACCTTGATACTCGAATTCAATAAAAAACTGTTAAAAAAATATGATGCTTTGCTGGAAAGCAAGCTGTGGATTGCATGTGCAGATGAAATTAACATTATTGATAAATATACTGTTTCAAGTTGGTTAAACTGCTTGATGTATGAACGGCTTGAAAGAAAAACAACTTTAATTTATCAAAAACTTGATATTCAAAATAATTCGTGGGAAGAAACATTTTACTGGGCGTTGGCTTGCGGATTTGGGCAAAATCTTAATGCTGCACCATTTGGGCTATTAGCACAATCACTCCCACTTAAGGTGATTCTTAAACAAAAAAATTCGCAATTATCAATTGAGGCATTATTTTTCGGGCAAGCAGGAATGCTTAAAAAAGAGAATCAAACGGATTTATTCTATACACAACTACGCACAGAATATTTGTTTTTAAAAAGTAAATATAATTTAATACCAATTGAAGCACATATCTGGAAATTTTTAAGACTGCGACCATCAAATTTTCCAACCTTACGCATAGCTCAACTTGCTACACTTTTGTTTAGGAGTCAAAGCTTGTTTTCACAAATATTAGATATAAAAAATTCAAATGATGCTGAAAAAATATTTAATGTAAATGCAAGTGAATACTGGGATACACATTATACTTTCGGTAAAAAATCAGCATATGTAAAAAAGAAATTTGGAAAAAGTTCAATTGAAAATCTTATAATAAATGCTATTGCTCCAATGATATTTTATTATGGAAAATCAAAAAATAATGAGACTTATGTGCAACAATCACTCGAACTTTTTGAATCTTTGAAACCCGAAAAAAATATTATTATCAGCAAATGGGCAGAGATGGGAATAATCCCTGAAAATGCTTGCGATTCTCAAGCTTTGCTGGAATTAAAAAAAGAATATTGCGATTGTAAAAATTGTCTTAATTGCAGAATCGGTATAAAAATTTTAGAACTTAACATTGGAACAGACGCATAGAAAATATATCAGAAATTTATACCTTGCATCAGTATTGCTGATTGCAATTTTTATCATCGGTATTGTTGGATTTGTATTTATTGAAGATTACAGGCTCATTGATGCATTTTTCATGACTGTGATTTCGATCACAACAGTGGGATTTGAGATTGTTCAACCACTGTCTGATACCGGAAAAATATTTACTGCAATATTAATAATGACAAGCTTTGGGATGTTGGGTTATTTCCTATCAACCCTTACCAAACTTTTTGTTGAAGGCGTATTTAAAAATTATTTTAAAGAAAGTAAAGTGAAAAAGACAATTAAAAATCTAAAAAACCATGTAATTGTATGCGGGTTTGGTCGTAATGGAAAGCAGGTTGCAGCCGAGCTTTCAGCAGCAGGGACTGAATTTGTTATTTTAGAAAAAGATATCACAATTATTGAAAAAATAAGGAGTGAGACCAATTATTTATTTCTTGAAGGCGACTCTACTAATGAGGAAACTCTTATCGCAGCTAATGTAAATAGCGCAAAAGCGTTGATTACCGTAATGCCAAACGATGCTGATAATTTATTTGTGATTTTATCTGCCAAAGAAATTAATCCCGGAATAACAGTTGTGAGCAGGGCTTCAGATGAAAAATCTGTAACAAAATTGCATCGTGCAGGTGCCGATAAAGTAATTATGCCGGATAAAATGGGTGGGCAAAGAATGGCAAAACTGGTTACACAGCCCGATGTGGTAGAATTTCTTGAATTCATTATGCTACAAGGAAAAGATGTGAGTCTGGAAGAGGTTTCCTGCAATAATATTAATGTCTATTTTAAAGATAAAAGCATTAAAGACTTTAATATCAGAAATGTTTCGGGAGCCAATATTGTGGGCATAAAAAAACATGATGGCACTTTTGTTTTTAATCCATCACCTGAAGAAAAAATTAGTTCTGACGATAAGCTATTTGTACTTGGAACACCCGATCAAATAAAGATTTTAAACATAGTTCTGTATGAAAAATAGAAAGCCTAAATTAAAAAATCTTTTCCTATTTTATTACAACTAATTTTTTAGTTATATACATTCCGTTTCCATCGGAAATTTTAACAACATAAGTCCCATTGCTCACATGGTTCAGATTTACAGAAACCTCATTCATACTGGTGTTTGCTGTATAAATATTATCTCCAATATTGTTGTAGATATTCACAATAAAATTTGAAGAATGATTATTGGGTATGATTATTTTAGTTACATCAGTAGCAGGATTGGGATATATTGCCACATTAAAATTTGATAAAGATATGTTGTCTATTGCAGAAGCTCCTCCCCAAATTAAGTTGACCCATTCGGGATGATCAATAAACGGATTCCTGTTATGTTGAAATCCATAGATCACGTTGTTTCGATCGATTTCTTTTTGGCTGACAGTATCGGTTTCGTTCCATATCTTTAAAAGAGCCAAAGCCCATGGTTGCAGGTTTGCTTTATTAACCATTTCGTTTACAAGCCATGCATTATCTTCGGTATAATATCGTGTACACATATAGAAATACGAACGAGCCAAATCGCCTTTATATTCATTTATGGGTTCAAAAGCAATTCCGGTATATCCCGGAGTCGAGCAACTGCCTAATTTACTCCCATTTTGCGAAGTGTAAGTAGGAGTAGAAACTGTTCCATATGGATAATTGCTTCTTTTGCCATTCACCCAACCATCTGTAGGATAAATATGGAACATATCAGATTCCATCGGGCTTGAGCTATTGAACCAGCTCTGTGGCCAAGAATGTTCCTTGTTCCAGCAAACACCTTCGGCATTATAGTTCCCACATTGGTCTGCACTAACATAATGATAAATGTATGGAGCCGTGGAACCGGGAATATCAGAATATATATCCCAAACAATGTTTCCGGGCTTTGCATCAGACTGATTCATGTAATTTTCAAGATTACTATAACTTAATGATGTATGTCCCTTTATAATGTTGTGCAAAGAAGCACGCAAAGGCGTTCCGGTTAATCCGTTTGCCGCATCATAATATCCTGAAGGAATCTGTGCAAATACAGAAAAAAAGAATAAAATAAAAAAGAGTAAAAAAGTAGGTTTAAGTGTCATAAAATTATATTAGAATTCGTTTGATTCAATTCGTTTATTTGCAACATTTGATTCACTAAAATTTAACCCAAGATTAATAGTATATGACGAAATTTCATATGAATCGCCTTTGTGTATTTTCTTAAACTGTAGTGGTTTTGCGATTTTCATAAAAAGTGGTTTTTTGTCTTTAAAACGAAGCTTACAACTACTTTTTTTCTTTTCATCCCACTCAAGCCCTAATGCAAATTTCACAATATAATTACCTTTTGGAATATTTTTCACTTCATACGATTCATCTTTATTAATAAAGATATACCGGATACATGCCCCTGTACCATTTTCTATGAGCTTTACAACAGCATATGTATTCTCTCGTGTAACAATAGTAAGAGAGTTATTAATAGCCGTGTCAATTTTAGGTTTACAATCGCTACAATCTGTGATTTCACCGGTTACAGCTTGTGCCCTACATGCAATATTGATGAAAACACCATAAAATAAAAATATAAAAGGCAAAATTTTCATTCGATTTTTTTTATAAAGATACTGATTTCGTATGATTTCAGTGCAAAGCTACAAAATAAATATTTCCTGTTTCAGAACACAGAGCCAATTTATTACTACCAATCATACACACAGATGTGAGGGATTCGTCACAAATTTTCATAGATTTATTCCATGTTTTGCCACCATCTTCAGTGATTAATAATTTGCCTTGATTTCCGGCAATGTATCCGTGTTGTTTATCAGTAAAAATGATACTTGTATAATTTTCGCTTTCCGTAAAAAAATGATTCACTTTTTTAATCGTTTTCCAGCTATCTCCACCATCAGTTGTTTTATATAATCCACCATTATATCCGGCTGCAAAACCAGATTTACTATCAAAAAAATACAGCGAACGATACCAGTCGCCACGAATATCGCAAGGTTGAAACGTATGTCCGCCATCAACAGATTTATAAATCATCCCATAGCCACCAATATAGATTGTGTTTTCATCAGGCATCACAATGCAATCGAATTCATTATAGAAACACGGATGCCACCATTCTGTGCCACCATATAGCGTAAGGGAAATTCCACCTTTGCTAAAATGCTCTCCACCAACAATAAATCCGATTTCTTCGGAAAGAAAAAATAAGGAATGAAAAGGAACCATATACTGTTTCCATGGGAGATTGGGAAAAACATATCGAATCCAGGTATTACCGGCGTTGCGTGAAGTATAAAACGTAAGACTATCACCACAAGCATATCCGATACTATCATTTAAAATAAAAACACTATTAACAGAGTAAGTGTTACTTGAAAATGTTTTTTCCCAGGTAGCACCGGCATTGGTCGTTTTATAGATTGAGCCATATGTGTTTTTTGTGCCTCCACAGCAGAAACCTGTTGTTTCATTAAAGAATGTGATTTTTCTCAAATTAATCTTCTCCCCTACATTTACAACAGTATATTGCAGATGTGCTTCTTCTTTCTTTTTACATGAAACGAATAAAAAAAGTATAGAAAAAAAAATAAATAGAATGCTACAAGCAAAAATCCTCATCTTATGAAAGAATAGATTAATCAGCCATTCTGGAGAGATTACAATTTTGCGCCTGATTAATTACCAAAGGTACTTTTTCAGTAATTACACTACTTGTATCTAATCCATACGATTTTTCATCAGAGATGCCTATATTTTTAAGGATTTCGTAACTATCCATGATAAACTGTGTGAATGGTTTAAACTCAAAATCGTATCCCTGCACACGATCAGTAAGAATAAATCTAAAGTCACCGGATACAGCATGTCTGCGAAGCGATGGGTATCTTGAAGTAATATCAACTTCTTTATTTTTTACCATACCTTCAACAGCTTTTCTGAAATACAAATTAATTTTTGGTGGTACTTTAAATCCTATTTTAAAATCAATTCTGATAAGCGTTTCAGGTATGAGCGTATTCACTTTATAGGTCATCATATGTGGTTCATCCACCACATCAACATGGATTAGCCAATATACATCAGCTCGTTTTGGCTGTTTTTTAAAAATAGAATAAATAATTTTTGATTCAACCTCCTCAATTGAACTTGCACGAGTAAAATACACAAGGTTTGTTGCATATTTTGGAATACTTTCATCAATTTTCATATCATTAACCAATGAATAATATTTCTCAATCCCTACAAAATCTGTGAGCTTATTTTTAATTGTTCGACCTTTATACCAAACATACATAATAAAGAAAAGACCACCGGCAATAAGCAGTGTAACCCATCCGCCATGCACAAATTTAAACATGTTTGCAATAAAAAAAGAACATTCAATTATAAAATACACACCCAAAAATAAAGCAATAATCCAAAGAGGGTATCGTTTAATATAAAAATAAAAGCACATTAGAGATGTTGTCATCATCATTGTAATCGTGATGGCAAGCCCATATGCAGCCTCCATATTAGCTGATTCTTTAAAATACAGTATCACAAAAATGCACCCAATCATTAAAAATTTATTAACACTGGGAATATACATCTGTCCCTTGATACTTGAAGGGTGACTGATTTTTACTCTTGGCCAGAAATTTAACAAAATTGCCTCATTAATAATAGAGTACGATCCTGAGATTAATGCCTGACTAGCGATGATAGCTGCAGCAGTGGAAATGATGATTCCAGGCATTAAAAACCAACTTGGCATGATTGTGTAAAATGGATTCATATCGCTTGCAATCTCAGGATGATGCATTAACCATGCACCTTGTCCGAGGTAATTTAAAATGAGTGTTATTTTCACATATATCCAGGAAATTCGGATATTCTTAACGCCACAATGTCCTAAATCAGAATACAATGCTTCAGCACCTGTTGTACAAAGGAACACCGCCCCTAACAATACAAATCCACCTTGATGATTCGATAATAATTTAATTGCATAATATGGATTTACAGCTTTTATGATTTCGGGACTTTGAGCAATTTGAGAAATACCAAGAATAGCCAGCATTAAAAACCAAAAGAACATTACAGGACCAAAAAATTTTCCTAAAAAATTTGTACCAAACTGCTGTATAAAAAATAAACCAACAATAATCAATAAAACAATGGGGATCACAGGAATATTTTCATGTATCATTTTAAGCCCCTCAACAGCAGAGACTACAGTAATTGCGGGAGTAATAATTCCATCAGCCAAAAGAGCCGCACCACCAATAATTGCTAAAATAAATACCCATTTCACATGCCTCCTGATTTGAGCATATAAAGCAAAAATTCCACCTTCACCTTTGTTATCGGCACGTAGTGTGATCCAAACATACTTTAATGTGGTTTGCAGTGTAAGTGTCCATATAATGCAAGAAAGACCGCCAAGTATTACATTTTCCTGCACTCCTCCTGCACCATTAATAATCGCACGAAAAACATACAAAGGCGATGTTCCAATGTCCCCATAAACAATCCCTAGCGTAATTATAACGCCCCAAACACTTAATTTTGAAATATTCGTGCTTTTCATTTTAGCAAATAATTTGCTGCAAATGTATATAAAATTAAGAATATTATCAGCAAGCCATATCGCCAGCATTTTTCATCGCAGAAAGCAGATTGTATGCGCCCTTGATAACTATTTTATTTTTCTCAATAATAAAATATTTTGGTAAAACAACCTCCGTAAATCCATTGTTTGAAATCCCTTTTTTTACTTCAACCTGTTGAAAAAGTGTTACATATTTATTGCCTTCTTTTTTCTTTTCAAAATAAATGAAAATATAATTTTTGTCGTCAAATGTAAGTATTGCTTCATCAGGCAAGGCTGTAGTTAAGTTGTTATCTGTTTCTATCAGCGCATTAACAAACATTCCCGGCAACAAATTTTTATCTTCATTATCAACAGATGCATATACTTTAATCGTTTTATCATCACCAATGGTTTTTCCAACTTGATGAATGATTGCCGTTTGCTCTTTGTCAGGCTTATTTGGTAACGAAAATCTTATTTTTTGCCCGATTGAAACCTTTTCAATATCTTTCTCAAACAAGGATAATTCTATGGTTAATTTTTGATTGTTTATGATTTCAAACATTACATCTGTTGGATTTACATATTTGCCAACGTTGATGTTTACAGTTTTAATATAGCCACTAATGGGAGAGACGACAGATACTGAACGTGCAATTGTTTCATCGGTTAATTTTTTTGGATCAATACCAATTAAAGAAAGCTTTTGTTCAAGGGCAAAAACTTTTGTTTTACAGCTTTTATACTCCGAAAGTGCCTGTTGATAAGTCTTTGCTGAACTAACATTTTCCTTAAATAAATCTTTCTGTCGGTTAAAATCAGTTTCTGCAAATTCAAACTTGGTTTTGCTTTCCAGATAATTTTGTTGCAGTTCAATAAATTCAGAGTTTTCAATTACAGCAAGCACTTGCCCTTTTGCAACAAGGCTTCCTTGAACAAAATCTGTACTTTTTACAAATCCACCCATGTGAACTGAAACAGAAACTAAATTTTGCGGAGGCACACTTACCGTTCCGGTTACTTTTAAAACATTACTCATCACTTTATATTGGACTTGTCCCAGCTCAATTTCAGCAGCCTTACATTGGTCGTCATTCATTTCTACCGTGTTTGGCGGTAACACTTCGTGTTCACTTTCTGCTTTTTCTGCAGATTTATTTTTGCAACTAGTAAAAAGTAAGCTGTATGCAATAATTACGAAAAATATACTCGATTTCATTTCTATAATTTTTTAAGGTTAATTAATTTTTCCAATAATTTTTGCAATTGCAAAAATGGACTGATTGTAATTATTAAGTGTTAGTAAATAACTTGCTTTTATCTCTAAAGCCTTGTCGAGATTTAAGACATATTCTACATAATTAATATTTCCGACTTTATAGCTTTTCCCCGATTGTTCAATGATTAATTCCGATTGAGGAAGAGCCGTTTTTTCGTAATATTCAAGATTTGTTTTGTACATATTAAATTCTTGTAAAAGCGATTGAAAGTCCTCAAAAATCACTGTTTTATAATATTCATAATTATTTTGTGCAATTTGTTCATTTATTTTTGAAGCTTTTATTTTAGCAGACTGCGAGAAAAACAAAAGAGGTATTGAGAGACCTACCTGAACTCCGCTAAAGCGGTAATCAGCCTGAATATCTTTGTTTGATTGATTAAAATAACCAACAGAAAATTCAGGAAGCAATTTTAATTTCTCAACTTTTGTTTCACAATTATTAATTTTAATTTGCTGTTCTAATAATGCGATAGATGGATTACCAGCAATTGCAGAACTATCAGAGATAAATGTAAATTCAGCTTTTTTTAAATCTGTATCAGCAATAGAAATATCTTGTTTTTCATTTAGCAATACCTGTAGCTTATTTTGATAAATTTGAATATCAGAATTTGTTTGATTGAGTAAAGTTTTAACTTCCATTAATTGAGTTTCTACAGTGATTTTTTCAAGTATAGTACTCTCTCCTTTCTCATTTTTAAGTTCAGCTGCTTTATAGAAATTCGTGTAAAGACTATCCTGATATTTGAGCAATTTTAGTTTTGAAAGACAATATGTCAAGCTGAAATAATTTGATTTTACATTATTTACAATTTCTGCTTGTGTCAGCAACAAGCCAATTTCAGAATTTTTAACATTCGATTCTGCAAGTCTTGAGTGACCCATATTTACTCCGAGTCCCGGGAAAGACTGTGAAATGGTTAGGTTATTATCGTTAACAAGTGAGTTTGTTTGTCCATAGGTATAATCAACGTTTGTTGGCTTGAATTCCCAGCTTGCAGTTTTTAATTTTTTCTGATATTCAATTTGCAATAATGCCGATTTAATGCTCCCATTATTTACAAGGGCTTGTTTTACTGCTTCATTTAGTGTATATATTTTCTGATTTGTATTTTGAGCCTGTACTGAATTTGGAAAAACAAATAAACTACAAACAGAAAAAATCATTAAAATAACTGTTACAATTGAATTTATCTGCACTTCCCTTTTACGAGAAAAAAGAACATACAAAACCGGCAAAACAATCAAAGTTAAAAATGTTGCTGAAATTAATCCACCAATAACAACCGTTGCAAGAGGTTTTTGTACTTCTGCTCCGGCTGATGTAGATATAGCCATAGGCAAAAACCCCAGAGAGGCAACAGTTGCTGTCATTATCACGGGTCGGATACGTGATTTGATTCCCATTTTAACCCGTTCGTAAATATCGGTGATCCCTTTTTCTTTTTCAAGTCTGTTGAATTCTGCAATCAGCACAATCCCATTTAATACTGCGACACCGAATAAAGCAATAAACCCAATGCCGGCAGAAATACTAAAATTCATATCAAGTAAATACAATGCAATTACACCACCGATTGCTGAGAATGGGACAGCCGAATAAATAATAAATGTCTGTTTTATGGAATGAAAAGTGAAAAACAACAAAATAAAAATTAGCAGCAATGCAACAGGGACAGCAATAGCAAGACGGTTTTTTGCAGCAATCAGGTTTTCAAATTGTCCACCATATGTGATAAAATAGCCCGGTGGGCGTTTAACCAATTTGTCGATTTTCTCACGTACTTCATTAATAATTGATTCAACATCACGATTGCGCACATTAAAACTAACAGTAATACGCCTTTTGGCACTTTCCCGCGAGACTTGAGCAATCCCTGTTTTTATCTCAACAGATGCCAATTGATCAAGCATAATTTGTCCACCATTTGATAATGGGACATACAAACTTTTTACAAATTCTATATCTTGTCTGAAATCTTTATCGAGCCGTACAACTAGATCAAATCGTTTTTCCTCATCATACACAACGCCAGCACTACTACCTGCAAATGCGGTCTTTAATAAGTTGTTGATATCAAAAATATTAACACCATATTGTGCTATTTTTTTTCTATCGTAAATAACTTGTATTTGTCCTGACCCCGTAACTTTCTCTACATTAATCTCTTCTGCGCCATTTACCGTACGAATTATTTTTTCAATTTCTCCTGCTTTTTGTGCAAGTGTTTCAAGGTTATCACCAAATATTTTCACAGCAACATCTTGTTTAGAACCAGTCATTAATTCATTAAAACGCATTTGAATGGGCTGTTGCAACGTAAAAACCACACCTTTCAATACAGATAATTCCGTCTGCATTTTTTCCATCATTTCAACACGTGTTTTTGCAGAAACCCAATCTTTTTTATCTTTCATCACAATAATGTAATCACCTGTTTCCATTGGTGTAGGGTCTGTTGGGATTTCACCGGTACCAATTTTACAAACAACATGTTTCACTTCAGGGAATTTTGTCATTAAAATTTTATTTGCTATTTTAACTGTTTCAATTGTGTTAGACAAAGAACCGCCCTGCAAAGTCATTACTCCTGCGGCCAAATCGCCTTCTTCGAGCTGTGGAATAAATTCACCACCGAGAGAATTAAATATCAGCAAACTCGAAAAAAATAATAAAATAGAAATCAAAACAACTGTGATTTTGTGATTTAATGAGGCCTGTAGAAGTGGAGCAAACCCTTTATTCACCCCGTTCATAATTATATCTGAAATATTTTTTTTATGAACTGTTTGTTTGCTCAAGAATAAAGCTGTGACAACCGGGACATATGTAAGAGAAAGTATTAATGCTCCCAAAATTGCAAAGCTTACAGTTTGTGCCATTGGGCGAAACATTTTTCCTTCAATGCCCACCAATGCAAGAATTGGTAAATAAACAATTAATATAATGATTTGTCCGAATGTAGCTGAATTCATCATTCTTTTGGCAGAACTTAATACTTCGCTATCCATTTGTTGTGCCGTAAGTTTTGTTATTCCAATGTGCTGTGTTTTGCTTTGCGTGATTCTATGGACTACACTCTCAACGATGATTACAGCTCCGTCAACAATCAACCCAAAATCAATTGCTCCAAGGCTCATTAAATTGCCTGAAACGCCAAAAAGATTCATCATTGAAATTGCAAAAAGCATTGCAAGTGGGATAACTGATGCAACAATAAGCCCAGCACGCAAATTCCCCAACAGCAAAACCAAAATAAAAATCACAATTAAACCACCCTCAATAAGATTTCTTGAAACAGTTCCAACAGCACGGTTCACCAAATCTGTGCGATCGAGAAAGGGTTCTATTTCCAAGCCTTCGGGAAGAGATTTTTGTATGAGTTTGATTTTTTCTTTCACGCCATCAATAACCTGCGAGGCATTTTTCCCTTTCAGCATCATTACTACTCCACCAACTGCTTCTCCTGTTGTATCAACAATAAATGCACCATAGCGAGGAGCTCTTCCAAACTGCACTTTTGCAATATCCCTTATCAAAATAGGCATGCCTTTTCCCGATGATTTTACAACAATATTTTCAATGTCTTCCATTGTTTTAATTAGCCCTATACCTCTTATAAAATAAGCGTTTGGTTTCTTATCAATATATGCACTGCCTGTATTTTGATTATTTTTTTCAAGAGAAGAATATATTTCTGAAAGCGTGATATTCATGCTTTTTAATCTTTCAGGATTCACTGCAATTTCATACTGTTTAATAAAACCACCATAACTGTTTACATCGGCAACGCCGGGAGTTCCTAACATTTCACGCCTTATAATCCAGTCTTGAATTGTACGTAGTTCTGTTGTATTATATTGAGTTTCAAATCCATGTTTTACATGCAAAACATATTGATAAATTTCACTTAGACCTGTTGAAATAGGTGCTAATTCAGGCTTTGTAAGGTTTTCAGGAATAATATTTTCAGTTTCTTTTAACTTTTCTGAAATTTGTTGTCTTGTCCAATAAATATCAACATTATCTTTAAAGACAACAGTAACAACTGATAAACCAAGTCGTGAAATAGAACGCAATTCAATGATGTCGGGGATATTTGCAACAGCGATTTCTATGGGTGCTGTAATAAATTGTTCCACTTCATTTGCAGCAAGGGTTGGTGCAACAGAAATAATTTGCACTTGATTATTTGTAATATCAGGAACAGCATCAATGGGTAATTCTTTTAATGAAAAAATTCCCCATACCACAAGAGCAAGAACAAATAAGCCAATAATAATTTTATTCCTGATGGAAAAACCAATGATTTTCTCAATCATAATTTTTTAACTTAATCAATTAAACAAATAGGAATTAAACAAATAGGAATTTGTACAAATCAGGTCTGTTTGTAAGAATAACCAATAACACAGCGGCACAATACAATTTGTATTATGACCATATATAGCCTGATTTTTGAAAAAGATTAAGCTTTGGGCGGTTGCCAGATAGAAAGGATTACGTCATTAATAGAAGTTTTCCTATAAAAAAAAGTAATTATTGTGGGAATTATTTCTATAGCTTGAACGGTTGCTTTTATTGTAATAGTAGTATTTACATGGCAGCAATTGCAAATACAAAAAGGGGAGCAAGTATTGCAATCTTTATCCTCATGATTCGTTGATTGGGTAGAATCATTTATACATGAAACATCTATACCATCCTGACAGGGGTATGCTTGTAAGGTTATGATATAAATGGTAAATATACAAGCGAATAATTTCATGCCACAAAGAACAGATATTTATTCCAAAAAGACAAATTATCAGTCAAATTTGACAAGCTTTTAGGGAGACCAGCTTTGTTAATTTCATCCAACAATAACGCATCCTCCAATAATCGCTTACCTATTTAGTTCTTGCAAGAAAGCTCAGTGCCAGATAAGAAAATGTCAAGAATGAGGCTTTCACGGCAACCTGCCTGT
>JAVHQG010000239.1:10513-13507 GCA_036171035.1 Bacteroidales bacterium | reverse complement strand
TTCTTTTGAAATAACATTTTATAAAATTTGTAAAAATCAGCACCTCAAGTCAAGTTTATTTAATTTTAGCAGAAATACTTTGGTTAAGCACTAGTACCATCTTTTTTTTCAAGCAGTGTAATTCTTATTTTTTTAAATAGTTCTGAGGCAAAAATAAAATCATTTAATTCCTGATTTTCACTCTGAGCAATCTCGTTTTTAGTCCCCTCCCATGCTTTTTCTCCTTCAAAAATAAAGATGATTTTCTCCCCAATTTCCATCACAGAATTCATGTCGTGTGTGTTGATCACAGTCGTTATACTATACTCTTTTGTGATTTCTTTTATTAAACGATCAATAACAAGGGAGGTTTTGGGGTCAAGTCCGGAATTGGGTTCATCAAAAAATAAATAGCTGGGATTAAGCACAATTGCTCTGGCTATTGCTGTTCTTTTCTGCATTCCACCACTTACCTCTGCGGGATAAAGTTGTTCTATATTATTTAGATTTACTCGATTAAGGCAAAATCTTGCTCTGTCTTTCTTCTCTTTTTTCGACATGGTTGTAAACATGTCTAAAGGGAACATCACATTCTCAAGAATTGTTGAAGAATCAAATAATGCACTTCCCTGAAACACCATCCCAATTTCTTTCCTGATTTCTTTCTTTTCTTTAAATTTCAGATTCGAATAATTCCTCCCATCATATTTGATCTCTCCCTTATCAATATCATGAAGCCCTACTATTGACTTTAACAAAACGGTTTTACCGGAACCACTTTGTCCGATAATTAGATTTGTCTTTCCACGATCGAAAGTTGTCGTAATGTCGCTTAATACTTGTTTCCCTGAAAATGATTTTGACACATTTATAACTTCAATCATGTGAGTAACAATTGCGTGAGTAAATAGTTTAAGATCAAAATCGCAATACTGCTAATAACAACAGCTTTTGTACTGGCTCTTCCAACTTCTAACGCCCCTCCATATGCATAATATCCGTAAAAGCAGGAAATAGAAGTAATAACAAATGCAAAACATTCTACCTTTATCAATGCATAAATAATATCAAAAATCTTAAAATTGATTTGTAAACCATAAACAAAATCTGCAGCAGGTACCAAATTCCCCATTACACCGGCAATATACCCTCCCGACATGGCAATAAACATGCTTAATATGGTTAAAAAAGGAAGTATAATTATTGATGCTAATATCTTTGGCAATATTAGGTATGCTGCCGAATTTACCCCCATAATTTCTAGGGCATCTATTTGTTCGGTAATGCGCATGGTTCCGATTTCTGACGCAATTCTTGATCCTACTTTACCGGCAAGAATTAGGCACATCATTGAAGATGAAAATTCGAGAATTACCGACTGACGAGCCGTAAAACCAATAAGATATTTTGGTATCAGTGGAGAGTCAACATTAAATGCAGTCTGAATTACAACAACGGCTCCCATAAAAAATGAAATCAAAGAAATAATAGCTAATGATTTAATTCCAATATCATCAATTTCTTTCATTATTAGTTTTAAGTAAATATGAAACTTCTCCGGTCTTGAAAAAGCCCGTGATAATAAAGTAAAATATTTTCCAATTTCTGAAAAAAATTTCATCAGTTCTTCCCTTTATTTATAATATAATCAAAACCCACTTTAGTTCGCCATATTAATGGTTGTAAATTATGAAGGCTAAAATAGTTATTTTTTTATCTGTTTGATATATTTATTTTTGTATAATTTTAGAAACTAATTTAAAAAAATATTGCATGAAAAATAATTATTGTATAATAATGGCTGGAGGCATTGGTAGCAGGTTTTGGCCTATGAGTACGACATCTAAACCAAAACAGTTTCTTGATATCCTTGGAACAGGTAAATCTCTTTTGCAGCAGACTTTTGAGCGTTTTCTTCCTTTTTGCCCACAAGAGAATATTTTTATTGTTACAGGTATTGATTATAAAGATATTGTTCTTGAGCAATTGCCCGGGTTAAATGTAAATCAGGTTTTGTTGGAAACTGCGCGCAGAAATACTGCTCCTTGCATTGCTTACGCTACCTATAAGATTAAAGCAATTAACCCGAAGGCTAATTTTATTGTTGCACCATCAGATCATTTGATTTTAAATCAAGATAAATTTAATGCTGAAATCATAAAGGGGCTAGATTTTGTTTCTAAAAACAATGCACTTTTGACACTTGGAATCAAACCAAGCAGACCTGAGACAGGATACGGATATATACAAATTACAAAAGGAAAAGAAATATCTTCTTGCAAGAATCTTTATACAGTAAAAACTTTTACAGAAAAGCCGAACATTGATCTTGCAAAAGTATTTGTACAAAGTGGTGAATTTTATTGGAATTCAGGAATTTTTTTATGGTCAATGTCCTCTATTACAAAGGCTCTTGAAGCCCATTTACCGGAAGTGAGTTCGCTTTTTAGCGATGGACTACATTTATATAATACAAATAAAGAGGCAGCGTTTGTTGAAAAACAATATTCTGTGTGTCGCAGTATTTCAGTTGATTATGGAATTATGGAAAAGTCTGATAATGTATTTGTTTTGTGTACAGATTTTGGCTGGTCTGATCTTGGAACATGGGGATCAATGTATGAAAATAGTCATAAAGATGCAATGGGAAATGTAATTAACGGACAGAACTTATTTGTTTATAATTCTAAGGATTGTGTTTTTAATATGCCTGACAAACGAGTTGTTATCGCAAATGGATTAGAGAATTTTATTGTTGTTGAATCTGAAAATATGTTGTTGATTTGTAAGAAAGATGAAGAGCAAAGAATACGTGAGTTTGTGAACGATGTAAAACTTCAAAAAGGAGAAGAGTTCATTTAGCTTTAAACTAAGGCATTGTACCTCTTTACTGCAAAGAGATACCTCTGAGGTGCGATGTTGAACCTTTTTGCTACGATGTTGCACCTTTGAGCCACTAATTCGTACCTCTGAACTACGATGTTGCACCTTTGAGCTACTAATTCGTACCTCTGA
>JAVHQG010000239.1:0-10413 GCA_036171035.1 Bacteroidales bacterium | reverse complement strand
TTCGTACCTCTGAACTACGATGTTGCACCTTTGAGCTACTAATTCGTACCTCTGAGGTGCGATGTTGAACCTTTTTTGCTACGATATTGTACCTTTGAGCTACTAATTCGTACCCCTAAGCTACGATGTTGCACCTTTTTGCTACTAATTCGTACCTTTGAACTACGATGTTGTATTTATGATGTATGGTGTTGTATTAATGAGGTGCAATTTCATAAACTATAAGAAATCGAAACAGATTTTGAATAAGAGTAACAAATAAAAAAGCCCCGATTAGGGGCTTTTCAAATGGGATTGGTATTAATATTCCCAAAGGTCATGTTCCACTTTAAATATAAAGTCTTTAATTTTCTCACCCTCTAGCATTGCCTCAAGCCCAAGTGTATAGTTAGCCACTGTTCGATCATTATAAACATTTGACTCCTTAATTATATAACTACTAAATTTTCGCTTCCAAAATATATCATCGAAGGTTCTTCGTTCAGCATCGTTTTTAACATTAAATACTTCTTGTTTGGAGAGTAAATCCCTAAATTCGGGGAAATAAATCCAACATGCAGCCTTCCTATCAATTTTATTTGTTTGAGTGTTTTCTGCATATCTGATTGGGCAAATCCCAATAATTCTTACGTCCATAACAGATCTTTGTTTGTCAAAAAACCACTCTTCTTTCAGCAAAAATGCTTGAACTTCGTACGACTTTTCTTTTGCTCTTGATGTATCCATTCCTTGAAATACACCATTGTTATCAATGATTGAGTCAATTTTATCTCCCAGCTCCCTCATTGCCTGTTGGGTTGGAATAGGATTGACAATTTCGTAAGTGTCATTAAAATCATAAGCAGTTTTAGAAGCATTTTCAAACCCCCAAATAATTAATTGAATGAGGCTTCTTCTATCACTCATTTCCTTAGTTGGGAAATACAGCGGATGATTCATTTTCTCTTTCAAGTCAATTTGCCTAATGATTTTTTTTGACCACATCACATCCGCTTCACGAAGCGAGGTGTATGGAATAGGATTTCTCACCGGGTCGTGCTCTTTAACATACACCCCGTCCAAAACCTGCGCTTGTGTTTCTAAATGAAAGAAAGCACAAGCAAACACTACGACTAATAAAACAGATAGCTTTT
Organism: Bacteroidales bacterium; assembly: GCA_036171035.1. GTDB lineage: Bacteria > Bacteroidota > Bacteroidia > Bacteroidales > GWF2-35-48 > GWF2-35-48. The sequence goes on along the minus strand of JAVHQG010000239.1, from coordinate 9,280 downwards.
TCATGGTTTTATTTTATTGATAATAACACGGGATTTAAAGGTCTGTTTCTTCCATCAGGACCTTTTGCTTTAATATTAATAAATGAAACTTGCTGACCGGCTCCTAATCTATTGAGAATTCCTTGCACCTGCCCATCTGTTAAGGCATTGCCTCTGATATCTAAGTCTTTTGTAAATCCTCCAACGGTATAATTTACCGTATATTGAGTCACTGTATATTGTAAGTCAAAAGGAAAATCTTTTAATGTTGCTTCTATTATTTTTTGTACTTTTAAAACACCTTTTGTTAACTTACCATCTGTCATACCATTTATTGTAGCCTGTGGTGTAGGAATATTTTTAACCCTAAACTTTTCACTTCCGGCATTTTTAGTACCTCCTTCACCTTTTGTTACTACATTTATCGAACATTCAGCACCTTCGCCAGGTAAAATCTCATATGTGCCAGCACCAACTTTTTTAAGTGATCCGTTAGTTGCTGAAGCCATTGTAGCATCGTCAGTATAACCAACAGCAGATATTTTTATTGGATTTGCTATTCCCCTATAGAAAACATTCATTTTTATTGGAGAAATAACAACACCACCCTGTGCTGCAGTATATACCGTTTCCCACGAATACCATTTGAATCCTTCCGGTCCCTTTATCCTGATAGCTCCTTTTTTCTTACGTTCTCCTGTTCCGCTAGCTGTTTCTTCAATCATCCCTTTGCCATTTTCTACCTTTAAAGTATCTGCTTTCCCAATCATTTCATTTTTAGATGCATCAAAATCACCTATAAAAACAGTTGGTCTTTGAGTTGAGTCATAAGCAGCAAGAAAAACTTGAGCTTCAAATTTAGCTCCAGACATTACATAATTTGAATTCTGTTTAACAATAGCTTCAATTTTATTGAATTTCATATCTGCAGCATCTATTTTACTGTATAGGTAACCTAGAATATCTGCTTCTGCATTTCGAATATCCCCCTCAATGATTGTCATAAAAGCAACGCTGGCTATCAAAGGCAAATGTTCAAACCGTTCACTTTCCCATGAATGTAAAACTCCTTCTTCAGCCGGTGGATCGGCAGTATCCAAAGTTTTTTCAAAACCTGTAATTAATTCTTTGAACTTTTCTGGTTTATCTATTAAGGAAATAAGATATTTTCTATATTCTGCTATTTTATTTTTTAGTAGAACACCTTTCCCATCAACAATCATAATCTTAGGAACATATTCAGTGTTATCCTTAAGCTGAATATCATCAACTTTAAGTGTCCCCGGTTCCTTTTCTGCTCCACCCGCTTCTTTAACGATTTCTCTTCGAAGGTCTTGCAAAAATTTTACAGTTTCATCAGCTTTTGCTTTCACTTGCATTGCCTTATCGTTCCATTGACCGGCTTTGGCTTTATTTTCTGTTGCAGCCTTACTGAAAAGGCTGTAATATAATTCATTTTTCTTTGTAAAATTTACAACTGTTTTCCCAACACCATGTTCAATCAGAATAAATGCATCAAGAACAGATTTCGAAATGTTTAGTGCAAGCAAAGCTGTCAAGAACAAATACATCATCCCGATCATCTTCTGACGTGGGGTTTCTTTACCGTGACCCATATGTTATTTTATGTTTAATATTTGTAAAACTTAAATGTTGGTTACACTATTGGTTATTAGCTATTAGCATTCTTGAAATTCATGGCTGATAACATATTTCCATAAACGGTATTGAGTGCTGTGAGATTTTGACCAAGTTTGGAAACTTCTGTTCTGTATTTCTTTGAATCACCAATTGCATCTGTGAGATTCTCCATCATCTCGTCCATGCCTTTAAATAATTGTTTAGAAATTTCCAAATGTTCATTGGTTCCATGTAGCTGTAACTCATATACTGCATTTAAAGCAGTTAAGTTTTTGGTCATCATTTCTAATTGTTCGCCATAAGACTTATTCCCGGTTGTTGCTTTTCCAATTTCATCGTTCATGGCAGATGTAAGCTTTTCGTATGCGTTTGCAAGATCTTGACCTGAAGTAGTAACCATGGTATGAACATCAGAACTTGTTTTACCAATAAGCTGTGCAAATTCACTAGTAGCCTGATTTAATACTTCCGATGATTTAACATGCAGATTTGACGCATTGTTTAATATTTCCTGACCAGATTTTGAAATGTTTTTAGCATATTCATTTGCAGAAGCATTTACTACATCTGCGGTTTTAAGGTAAGAATCGGAAAGTGTATCTGCAGATTGGTTGATTGAACTTGCAGTTTTAGTATATGAACTTGTAAATTCCAAAACTTTTTCAGAAGCTTTTTCGAAATTTGTTACATAATTATTCGTTGCAGCAGTTGCATCGGTAACATCATGCAGTTTTTCGGTTGTTTCATTCAACTTCATCATTCCAACACCAAGTTTTTCAAATAGTCCGGGAGTTATTTCTGCTTTTTCAAGCATTTCATCAAATTTTTCTAATGCAGATTTTTTCTTTTCAGTTGCAGGAACTTGTCCAAGCTCTTCTTCGATTTTGCCCATACCTGCAAGTTCAGGATAAACAAGTGTCCAGTCAAGTTCTTCGTGTAGTGGTTCAAAAGCAGAAAAGAAGAAAATCGTCGCTTCTGTCCCTAAACCAACAACAAGCATAGGAGACGCTCCTGGATAATGCTGGATTTTAAATAAAGCTCCAAGAATAACAACTGATGCACCCCATCCATAGAGTTTGGTCATAAACTTTCTGTACCCTTTACTTTCAACTAATTCCGCGATTCCCATAATTATTAAATTTTAAATAGGTGGATAATTTGATTAAACGATTGACTTATTAATAAACTTTTGAATACTCTCCTCCATCATCCTTGCTTCTTCCAAGGTATGAACGAACACACCTGAATCCGATATATGATTTTGCTGTATCTTGATATTCATATGTTCTAGTACCGGTTTGCAGGTAATAGCTGATGTCTTTCCATGAGCCGCCTCTGATAACTTTTCTTTTTAAAGCCGGAGGATCATCAGGTAATGCTGTGTAGCGATAATCAGGGTTTAGATCATGTGTGAAGCTATAAGCAGATTCATCAAATGCGTTATCAGTCCATTCAGCTACATTTCCAGCCATATCATATAAACCGAATTCATTTGGTTCATAAGTTGCAACTATTAGTGTTTGAATTCCACCGTCATCAACATAGTTCCCTCTTAATGGTTTAAAATTTGCCACAAAACAACCTAAATAATTTCTAGTGTAAAGACCTCCCCAAGGGAACATTGATAAATCAAGACCCCCACGTGATGCATATTCCCATTCAGATTCTGTAGGCAATCTAAAATCCTGAACAAATGTTTCTTCATTGGTTGCGAGCCAAGCGTTTTTAATTTGTGTTCTCCAAATGCAGAATGCACGTGCCTGTTTCCATGTTACTCCAACAACAGGATAATGATCATAAGCAGGATGCCAAAAATACATATTAGCCATTGGCTCATTGTAAGAATAAGTAAAATCACTAATCCAGCAAAGTGTATCAGGATAAACATTGATAATATCTTTCATAATGAATGATGAACGGTCTGTTATCGGTACTTTTTGACCGTCTTCTTTAATAATTTCACCATCATATTTATTTTCTTTTGGATTCCAGCGGCGACGAGATTCGTTGTTAAATGTGAATTTTTGTGCAGCTTGCTTCAAGTCAATCCAAAAATATGTAAAGTTAAATTTCCTTACATCAAATTCTTTTCTTCTGTAGAAACGTTCCTGTTCAGGATAGAACATATCAGCAAGTAAAGGTCTTTGTTCATCATCATCCCACATAATAAGTTTATCCCAAACCAAAAAGTGAGGGTTTAATGGATCGCCAAATTCATCTTCGGTTCTATGGAATTCGTCAATTTGTGCACTTAATTTCTCTCTTGCGATGGAGTCTCTAACCCAATTTACAAACTGGCGGTATTCATTGTTTGTGATTTCAGTTTCATCCATCCAAAATGCTTGCATGGAGATTGTTTTCGATTGAGCAGTCATTGCCCAGGGAACATCTTGATCGCTAGGTCCCATATTAAAACTACCAATAGGAATAAAGAGCATCCCATAAGGATCTGGTTCAAACCAGGTATCCCTGTCAATTACTCCCAGTAACTCTCCTTCTCCGGTGTTCATACAGCCGGTGCCTAGTAAGGCTAGGAAAATACAGATTAAAAAAATCCTTTTCATAATTATTAGTATTTAATATTATGCAAAAACTATAAGAATCTAACACTCTTATATCGACCAGGTGTTTTATTAACATTAAGGTTAAAGCAATACCTGACATATAATTCATGAGAGCCACTATTATAACTGCCTATCTTAGACAATCCTAAATCGTAAGAGTAACCAAAACTAAGTCCCATATTCAAATTCATCCCAACCATAATTGAAACGGCATCTTGTATATTATAAGAAACGCCACCCCAGAACCTTCTATTGTATATGAAGGTAACATTCGGTGTAAATTGCACAGTAACACCATCAGATTTTGCAAAAATAATAGGTTGTAATTCATAAATTGGGTTACCAAGCTGAATTGTGTAGCTACCTACAAGGTAATAATGCCTAGCGATAAATGGAGTTCCACCCGTTGACAGTTTTATTTTTGGACTTGTGAGGTGTGTGCTTGAAATACCTACGTACATTCCATTATCTCCCTTGTAAAAAGCACCGAAGCCCAAATCAAAAGATGCCTGACTTGACATAAGAGGTATGTATTGATCGGAGGAAGATGGTCCTCCATCAGGAGTAACCCAATCGCCATTAAAAGATGTGTTTTGAAAACCAAGACTCAAGCCAATTCCTAAATTTCCACTTGAAAGAGGCTGTCTGTATGCATATGATGCAGCCATGTTTAAATTTTTTTGAAAACCAATTTTTTCTTGAACGACAGAGAGACCTACACCACTTTTTATGCCAAATGGTTTTAATGCTGCGTGTGCATTTAACACAGTTGTTTGAGGTCTGCCTTCACCAAAGCCAACCCATTGTTGGCGGTGTATAGAGGAAACACAAATAGCATCATTGTTTCCTGCAAAACCAGGATTATAAGTTAGTTGGTTAAACATATTAAAGCTAAACTGTGGGTCTTGTTGAGAAAAGCCCACTATCGAGAACAAGATGAAAACAAAAACACTTAATAATTTCATCATAATGAATATGTTATATCAAAAAATCAAAATTATTGAACTTCTTCAAGGGCGTAAAATAAATAAATATTTTATTATGCTGCAAATTTTATTAACAATTTATTGCTAATAATTTTGATTTTTTTCACATTTTATCTGTAATCCCTTAACTGTTAATAAATTTGTTAATAACTTTTAATAGAGAAATTGAAAGTCTTTTACGAAAAGGTGTTCAAAAGGTTACACCTGTTAATAATTTATTAACATATTTTTTGAAATGTACGCCACCATCTATCAGGAATGCCTTGATTACAAGCTGTTTCGTAATCTTTAAGGGAGCAAGAAATAATAATGCTTTTAGCATAATTAGCTTTTTGATAAGGAACTTCGATCCACCAACGGTCTGTCATTGGATTGTTATAAAAAATGAATTCATCGATGGAGTCAACAGCCTTAACAATGTGTTTTTGATATTCACTAACATTTTTATAAGGATAATCTTTATTGCGCAAAAAGAATGATTCTATGAAGTGCCAAATAATTTCTGCGGCAAGATGAGATGTTTGACCATTATTGTCAAATTTAGGGTTTACTTCAAATAACCCTAAACAAGAAACCTTATCGCTGAGACCGGCATAACGAGCCATTTGACAAGCCTCTTCTCCATAAAATCCATTAGGTGAAGGATAGTAATGGCCAGGAGCATCTGATTGGCGAATAGCTGAGATGTCAAAGCTAACCAAAGAAGCGTCTCTAAAAATAGGTTCTGTTTCTTTTAGATTTGATTGAGAAAATCCCAATCGGGAAAAGTCGAAAAGAATATTTTTCATTGTATCGGTTTCTTCAACAGGTACATAATATGATTGATATCCTATGTTTGAATAATTAAAAAGGCAGTTATTTTTTTGTGTAATAATTTTTCCAAAATAGTTTGTAGCACAAATGGGATCATTAATATCTCCCAAATCAAAGCGCGAATCAATAGCTGCAATGTTTATAGTTTGGCTTAATTTTTCATAAGCCAGATAAGCAGCATAAGTCAAATCTTGACTTCCACCAATGAGTATAGGAATAATGCTTCTTTCGAATAATTCCACCAAAACATCTCTGACTGCAAAATAGGTATCTCCGGGGGTGTTTCCAGATTTAATGTTTCCTAAGTCAACAATGGTTTCATTGCCAAAGTGGTCTAATTCATATAAGTATTTTCTAATGGTATCAGGTGCAAGGTAACAGCCTTTATTAAGAGAGTTACGATCTTCAGGGATACCAATGATGGCAATTTTAAAATTATTGAGATTTAAAATAGATACTCCTTCGGTATGAATAGTTATTTTTTTGCCAAAAGCAGATTTATTCAACTGACCACAATCGTTTACCAGCTTTTTATCTACCGGGGTTAAATAGTGAAACAACTCCATTTGCAATTATTTTTTTATTTTGGCTTTTGTTTTTACTTTTATTTTAGCTTTAGTATCCGGCTTTTCTTTAGGTTCAGGCTTAACTTTTATGTTTTTGGGTCTAGTAGCCTGACCCTCGCTGATGATTTTCATGCAATCAGCTTGTGTAAGAGTTTCTACAGTTAATTTTTTAGGGATTTTGTAGTTTTCTTTCTGATAGCAAATGTAGGCACCCCATCTGCCATTTAGCAAACTTAAATCATCATTAAATTTTTTAATAATTTTATTTTTATCTTTTTCAATTTTCTCAAGAATGAGTTCAATAGCTCGTTCCAATGATATTGACAAAGGATTATCTTCTTTTTTTAGAGAAACGAATTTTGAATTATGGTTGATATATGGACCAAATTTTCCGACTGCGGCAATAACATTTTTTCCCTCATACTGTCCAAGGTCACGCGGCAATTTAAAGAGTTCAAGTGCTTCTTCAAGAGTTATTGATTCGATATGTTGACTTTTTAATAAACTTGCGAAACGAGGTTTTTCAGTATTGTCGGTAGCGCCAATTTGCGCCAAAGGGCCGAATCTTCCGATTTTTACAAAAATTGGTTTTCCTGAAGCAGGATCATTTCCCAATAATTTTTCACCTGTACTACGTTCTGTGTTTTTCAAGGTATAATCGACAGAGGCATGAAAAGGTTTATAAAATTTGCCTATCATTTTAGTCCAAGCAATGTTGCCTTCGGCTACTTCGTCAAACTCTTTTTCGACACTTGCGGTAAAATGATAGTCAAGGATTTCCTTAAAATTATCTACTAAAAAATCATTTACAATCATGCCAATATCAGTTGAGAAAAGTTTTGATTTTTCAGCACCGGAATGTTCTATTTTTTCTGTTGTTTTGATATTCTCTTTTTCGAGGATAATGACGGTGTATGTTCTATCTTTTCCTAGTCTATCTTCTTTTACAACATATCCACGATTAAGAATTGTTGAGATAATTGGGGCATATGTAGAAGGTCGTCCGATGCTTAGTTCTTCGAGTTTTTTCACAAGGCTTGCTTCGCTGTATCGAGGAGGAGAGAGTTCATAGCGTTCAGTGGCTGTAATATTTACAGGTATAATTTTGTCTGTTGTTTTTAGCGGAGGGAGCAGCCCTTCAGGTGTTTCGTCTTTATCGTCATCAGATGATTCAGAATATATTTTTAAAAAACCATCGAAAAGTAAGACTTCGCCAATAGCAAGAAATTTTTCTGTAGCATTTGAAATATCAATGGTAACGGTTGTTTTTTCAAAAGCAGCATCTGTCATTTGAGAAGCAATGGTGCGTTTCCATATTAAATCATATAGTCTTTTTTCAGCAGAGGATCCGGCAATTTCGTGGGCATTAATATACGAAGGTCTGATAGCCTCGTGAGCTTCTTGTGCTCCTTTTATTTTGGTTTTATATTTTCTGATATGCAGATATTTTTCGCCATATTCATTTGTGACCTCGTTTTTAATTGTTCCCAGGGCTAAATCTGAAAGATTCAAGGAGTCAGTTCTCATGTATGTGATTTTTCCTGCTTCGTATAATTTTTGAGCAACAGACATTGTTTGAGCAACAGAAAAGCCAAGTTTTCTGCTTGCTTCCTGCTGTAGAGTGGATGTAGTAAAAGGTGGTGCAGGTGAACGTTTCCCCGGTTTTTTTGAAATATCAGAGATAGAAAATAGTGATTTTTTGCATTTATTGAGAAAAGCCATAGCCTGTTCCTTATTTGAGAACTTTTCTGAAAGATCGGCTTTAAGTTCAATTATTTGATCTTTTGAATGAGTAACCAGAAACACTGCGGCTATTTTATAGAATGTTGATGAATTAAAATTTCTGATTTCGCGATCTCTTTCAACAATTAGTCTCACGGCAACAGATTGAACCCTTCCGGCAGATAACGAAGGTTTAATTTTTTTCCATAGTATTGGAGAAAGCTCAAATCCAACTAATCGGTCAAGTACCCGGCGAGCTTGCTGTGCATTTACAAGATTAAGATCGATTTCGCGTGGATTTTCAACAGCTTCAAGAATAGCTGTTTTAGTGATTTCGTGAAAAACTATACGGCATGTTTTTGATTTTGGTAAATCTAATACTTCAGATAAATGCCATGCAATAGCCTCTCCTTCACGGTCCTCATCAGAAGCCAGCCATACTTTGCTTGCTTTTTTTGCAGCCTGTTTTAATTCTGTAACAAGTTTTTTCTTATCTTCAGATATTTCGTAGAGCGGATTAAAATTATTTGTTATTTCTATTCCAAGATTTTTTTTGGAAAGGTCGCGAATGTGTCCGTAGCTTGATTTAACTGTAAATTTACTACCAAGAAATTTTTCAATTGTCTTAGCTTTGGCTGGTGATTCAACAATTACAAGATTATCTTCCATGAACGAGAATTTATTAAAAAAAAGGTTTAAATATTTTTTGCAAAGTAAATTAAATCATTGACTAAGTGCAAAATTTAATTGAAAATAATACACATATGGCTGTAAAACAATAAATTAGGGTCAATAGTGAAACATTAATTATTTTATCAAACAACATACAAGCTCGCTCGTGCTGTTACTGGTAGTGTGCCGTGTTTTGAAACACAAATTTTCTTTTTCTGTTAAATTATTTTTTTTAATCACTAAAGGTTTCTATTTTTGGATTAAATCAATATTTAAGTTCGTTAATTAGTGTCAGCAAGAAAACGCCAATAATTTCGTTACTCTGGTTTTGAAAACA
>JAVHQG010000238.1:0-2701 GCA_036171035.1 Bacteroidales bacterium | reverse complement strand
GCTTGTGGGTTGTTTAACGAAAAAATCGGACATTATGGACAGACACTAAATAGCAACATCCTGAAAAGCATACTGGCAAAATTTCTTTTTCAACTTATTATTTGTAATTTTGTCTTTATAATTTTTTTCAATGAAAAATATTCAAACAACCGATTTTAATGAGATTGAAGCAATCATAAATAAAACACAGGTTTGTCATGTTGCCTTTGTAGATGTTGATAAGCCATATGTTTTACCTTTCAATTTTGGATATAAAAATCAGACTTTATATATTCACTCTGCTCCAACAGGCAGAAAAATTAATATCCTTCAAAAAAATAAAAATGTTTGTGTCTCATTTGAAGCTGATAGCAAACTATTTGTTAGACACGAACAAGTAGCCTGTAGCTATTCTATGACCTTTAAAAGTGTTGTTCTTTCAGGCGTTGTGGAATTTATTGAAGACGTAGAATCAAAAAAAGAAATCATGAATATCATCATGAAACACTATACCGCAAAAGATGATTTTAATTATAATTTACCGGCAATAAATGGGGTTGTTGTAATGAAAATAAAAATTGATCATGCCACCGCCCGTATCAGAGAGTAAAAATTGATAATATATCATCTTGCTAATTGCTATTTTCTAAAAAATATCAAAATGGAAACCAAAACAGTAAATTGTCCTTCTTGCGGATCGGAACTTCCTCTAAAATACAGATTTTCCAAAATGGTTGGATGTCCATATTGTGGTCAAAATATTTATCTAACCAATGATGGTCTTAAAATAGTTGGCGAAAAAATTATTTTATCTGACTATGGATCTATTTTAGCCGTTGGAAAAACCGGGAAATTAAAAGGAAGAAATTTTCATATTTTAGGGCGTGTGCGTTTCGATTATGAGGATGGTTTCTGGGATGAATGGCTGCTGACACTCGATGATAACTGGGAAAAAGAATACTGGCTGCAAGAAGATGAAGGAGATTTTGTGCTATTCAGCAAATTAGCAGTCACCAGTGAACCACCTAATTTTATCGCAACACAGGTAGGCTCATTGATTCAGATTGATGGCAAAAACATATTTGTTTCAGAAAAAAACAGGGCAGTTGTGAATGGGGGCGAAGGCGAACTTTCATTTCAGGTGTCACCTGGCGAAAAAGCCGATTTTGTTGACGGTATTTCATATGGCGAAGGAATTCCTGTTAGCATTGAATATATGCCCGGTGAAGTGGCGCTTAATATTGGTGAAGTAGTTGAACGAAGCGATTTTCAATTTACAGCATAAGCTTATGAATAAGATACGGGAAGAATTCAAGAAAAAAACAGTAAAGCAGTTCAAATGCTCTAATTGCGGTGGCGAACTTACTGTGATGAACAAACGTTCTAATTTTGTGGGTTGCAACTATTGCGGTGCTGTTATTGAGACAACCAGCGACACATACCGTGTGATAAATCAATTGCAGCCACCAAATAATTTCCCACCTAAATCATTTCTCACTTTGGGCATGATTGCCCAGTTTGATGGCAAACATCACATGATTATTGGCAGAACCCGCTGGCAAAGCAACTATCAGGAATATTATGCTGAAGATGGTGAAACAGGCTATGAAAACGAAACATGGGAATACGATGAATGGGTTATGATAAGCGAAGATGCTCAATATTTTTATCTTATTGAAGATGAGGATGGATATGCTATTTCTCGCTCTTACATACCAAAATTCCCGAATATGCAGAATGGGAATAATATTAAGAATTTCGACACAAATGCAAAAGAATATTTACAAGAATATGGCACATCTTCAGTTCAATATTTTGAGGGTGAAAGTACTTACCAAATCAAGCCTGGTGATACTGTTCAGTTTGCTATGTATGAGCGAAAAAATAAACCATACATTTGCGAGAGCAGGCTCAATTCTGATGGTATTGTTAAAGAAATTGAATTCTTTCAGGAAAATAGTATTAGCTATGCCCAGACTGTTAGGGCTTTCGCTGATGATGACACAGTGAAATCAAGGCAGGAGGAAATGCAGAAAAAAGTTGGAGGACTGGAGGATACAAAGAAACGTAAAAAATTCACTGCAAAGTTTTTCTTATATGTTTCATTATTTTTTCTTATTGCATTCATTGTCAGCATTGGAAAGAGTGGAAACAAAGTGGTTGAGACCGTTTTCCCCTGTGGTGCCGGATGTGGCGATTTTGTTAAAATTGATACCGTATTGAAAGACACTGCTCGTGCAACTTTTGTTTATGTTTCAAATAAACCTATTGCCGTTGATACTAAAGACCGTATCCTTGACGTAAGCCTTTCTACATCTATTAGCAACGAAGGTGAATGCAGTGCTCTCCTTGAAATTATTAACGAAAAAAACGAAACTGTTCAGGATCTTTTTGGCGATTTTCACCGCTATATTGAAGAGGGTTCTGAAGACGATTATGTGGACTCCAAAGAAAGTGTAAGCGATAATTTTCAGATAGATAAAAACGCTGCATATAAAATGCGGATAACCATAGATTTACCCGTGGCACATCAAAGCGATATGCAAATAAAACTCTCTGTTTTCAATGGCACTTTAATGGGCACTTATTTCCTGTTTCTGTGGATATTATCAACTATTTTAGCTCTTATCTTCTTTATTATTTACAAGAAATCAGGATAATACTATATAGTTCTTGTAAGAAAACTCAGTGTCAGATAAGAAAATGTCAAGAATGAGGCTTT
>JAVHQG010000237.1:0-2704 GCA_036171035.1 Bacteroidales bacterium | reverse complement strand
TATTTTCTAATTTATTTAATGTTGGAAGTGGAACAAGGGTATCCTTATTTGCAATCCCTGCATATTGATATGATAATAAAAACAATAAGGACCCTGCATTTTTTATTTGTCGTTTGGTTTGGCTAAAAGCCGCAGCCATAGAGAGTTTCCCAGACCATTGCAAATAGAGATTCAGCCCAAACATTGAAACCCGTAAATCTGGTTTTTGTGGCATCGTATCACTAAATACCGTTGCAAAAGTCTGTACCAAATTCTGTTGTGCATTTTTATAAAGCTCATTTGCATTAAATAAATAAAAGCCTGTGTATCGTTGAAAATATGACTCCAGACTAACATGAGTTGTATTGATACCCAATTTAAAATTCACAAATTTTGTTTCGCCAAATCTCTCTTGTGCAGATTTTGCCGGTGGAATTTTAAATAGCAAAGACAATCCCAGAAACCTGTAATTCAGGTCAACTCCGGCATAAACTCTTACATTCGGGTTGTATATTACAGGCAGACTCATTTTGCTTTTATCAAGCAATTCGAGCGACATCAATGTCTGTTGAATAAAAGGTCGAATAGATATTTTATTATTATATGTTATAACAAATTCAGCATTATCTTTTTTTTTCAACAATGTGTCTATCTTTTCTTTAGATTTTTGTGAAAATGCAAAAGATGAAAGTATGCAGAATATGACTATTGTTAGTATTTTCATTATTTTAGCCACCAAAGTTGACACAAAATTACATAAAATTTTTAAATTTGCAGGTGATATATATATGATTTACTTTAGTTCAAATATTAAAAATTTAAGAAAACTTTATCGTTTTACGCAAGAGGATTTTGCGCAGAAACTGAATGTGAACCGTGCAGTGATTGGATCATACGAAGAAGGGCGCGCTGTTCCAAAACTATCTGTTTTACAAGCAATCGCTGAATTGTTTAGTATTTCAGTAGATGATTTATTAGGAAAAGATTTTGCTAATATCACAGTAAAGCCTTCAAAGCAAAATACATTAGTCCATTCAGAAATAAAGATTTTGCCTATTGTGGTAACCGAAACGAATAATGAGCTAATAACGGTTGTCCCCATAAAAGCAGTTGCAGGTTATTTAAGTGGTTATTCTGATCCTGAATTTATTGAATCATTGCCACATTTTGCGCTTCCACTCCCAGAACTTTCAAAAGAGAGAACATATCGTGTTTTTCAAACACAAGGAGATAGCATGTTACCAGTGCCATCAGGAGCGTATATCATCACAGATTACGTTACTGATTTCGAGGACATAAAAGCTTCACTTCCATATATTATTATCACAGATAATGATGGAATTGTATATAAGCGAATTCAAAAAATCAATAAAAACGAAATCGAACTTAAGTCAGATAATCCTGATTATAAAACTTATTCTGTAGCAACAAAAACCATTTTAGAAATATGGCGTGCACTAGGATTTATATCATTTAATTTTCCTGAACCTGTTGATGATAAAATAGAATATCTCACCAGATTTGTTTTAGATATGAAAAAAGAAATCAACACATTGAAAAATAAATAACTTTGCATTTTAATAAACGTAATTGTGAAACCTTAAAAAATAAAATTTTATGAATCTAAAGTATTGGAATTTATTTATCGGACTATTTGTTTTTATATCTGCTATCTCATGTCAAAACGACCCAAAGGCAAATAGTGACACGTTACCCGGGATACACAAGTTTGTTGTATCAGAAGTTGTTCAGGCAAGTGATTATAGCTATCTTAAAGGCAAAGACAACGACAAAGAAACATGGATTGCAACAAATGCTGCCGAATATGCGGTTGGAAAAACATACTACTACAAAACCGGGATGGAAATGAAGAATTTTGAAAGCAAACAATTGAAAAAGAAATTTGAAACTTTAATTTTAGTTGATAAAATCAGTGAAGATCAAAATGCTTTTAAAGAACCTACTAATCTGAATCAGAACATTAAAAATTTCGATCATAAAAATGTTGCCACTCAAGAAACAGCCTCAACAGAACCAATTAAAATATCCCCTGAAAAAGATTGTATCACTATTAAAGAATTGTTTTCAAACAAAGATAAGTACAAAGGCAAAAAAGTAAGGGTAAAAGGGAAAGTAACAAAATATAACGAAGCCATCATGAACAAAAATTGGATTCATATAAAAGATGGAACTGATTTTAATGGAAAAAATGACCTTACTGCAACATCTGCTGCAACCTGCAAAGTTGGCGATATTGTAATTTTTGAAGGCACTATTACTACAGATAAAGATTTTGGTTATGGATATTTATTTGATGTAATTATTGAAGGGGCAGCTATTACAGCTTCCAAGTAATTTGTGTCTGTCCAGAATGTCCGATTTACTCACAGATATTATTAGTTTTTTTTATGGTGTTCGTGATTTTCAATTCTTCGTTATTCTCATTTTTCGAGTCAGTCATTTACATCAGTAAACTCCTGACTTTCAAAACATCGAAAGCCTTGAACTAGAACATTCTGAATCAGGCACTGGCATTATGGATGGACATAAATTTGTTTACCAAATACATTAAAAGGTCTGCATTACTTTGAGTGATGCAGACTTTTTTGTTTTACATAACAATACTACTTCTAGCGTGTCAGACAAACCCTGTCTCGATTAACGATTGAAGATTAACGATTGAAGATTGAAGATTAACGATTGAAGATTGAAGAACAGATTACGT
>JAVHQG010000236.1:0-13607 GCA_036171035.1 Bacteroidales bacterium | reverse complement strand
TATCCACCACAGCCCATCCAATACTGTTTGTTCCTAAGTCAAGACCTAAAATTTTTGCCATATAATTGCTGTTTGTTTAAAAAACATTAATATTTGTTTATAAAAGTAAAAATTTATTTATATACTTGCAACAGAAAGATTTTAATTCCATTTTAATCTTATCACAATAAGGCTATATGCCGTAGTCGAAAGACTTTAGCCCTGCTTCGGTGGGGCTTTTTTTTTGCAGTGAAAACATTTGTCTCCAAACCTTTGGGTTTATATCCAACTTTAAACATCAAACATTTTTAATTTTGCCTTTCATCTTTTTTTCATAGTTTAGGCAAATATTTGTAATTTTAAATTCATAATATGTCGGAACAAGAACAAACATCAAAAAGTTTACCGGAAAATGCTTACCGGGAGCTAAAAGAGGGAGAAGAATATAAACCGGTAATTCCGGCAAATGTAGTGCTTCCCGAGGTAACAGCATGGTCTGTAGGTATGGGTTTGCTGATGGCAGTTATTTTTTCGGCCGCCGCCGCATATTCCGGATTGAAGATAGGTCAGGTATTTGAAGCCGCAATTCCGATTTCAATTATAGCTGTTGGCGCATCAATTGCTGCCAGAAAGAAGAATGCATTGGGGCAGAATGTAATAATTCAGTCAATAGGTGCCAGTTCTGGTGTAATTGTTGCCGGAGCTGTTTTTACAATACCTGGTCTTTATATTCTTCAATCTAAATACCCTGAAATACAAGTTGACTTTTGGCAAATATTTTTTTCATCGTTACTTGGTGGATTTTTAGGAATTTTATTTTTAATACCATTTCGTAAATATTTTGTGAAAGATATGCACGGAAAGCTCCCTTTCCCAGAAGCAACGGCGACTACAGAAATTCTTATGACGAGCGAAAAAGGAGGTAGTCAAGCAAAATTATTAATAATTAGTGGACTTGTTGGCGGTCTTTTTGATTTTTGCTTTTCGGCATTTAGGCTGTGGAGTGAAGAAATTACTACACGTATCATTCCTGCCGGAGAAATGCTGGCAATGAAAGTTAAAATGGTTTTTAAATTTAATGTGAGTGCGTTGATTTTTAGTTTTGGATATTTAATAGGCTTACGTTATGCACTTATAATTACTGTCGGCTCTCTGTTGTCATGGTTTGTATTGATACCTCTGGTAAACGAAATTGGAAATATTGTTGCAGCAAATGGTGGAGGCGTGAACCCTTTTGCAGTGATGTCTGCAGAAGAAATTTTCAAAGCATATGTCCGTCCAATTGGTATTGGTGCAATAGCAATGGCAGGTATAATTGGGATTATTAAATCTTCCGGTGTTATTGGAAGTGCCTTTAAACTTGCATTTGGAATGGGAAGTAAAACTAAAATTGAAGAGAAGGTTGAGCGAACACAAAAAGATTTGAAAATGTCGTTTGTAATGTTGTTCATTGCGCTTACATTAGTTGCCGTATTTATATTTTTATTGATTGGAGTACATATAACGTTAGTACAAGCAATTGTTGCACTTTTTACCATACTAATAATTTCATTTTTATTTACAACCGTTGCCGCAAATGCAATTGCAATTGTTGGTTCAAACCCCGTTTCAGGAATGACATTAATGACACTTATACTTTCATCAATTGTGCTTGTTTCTGTTGGTTTAAAAGGTTGGCAAGGTATGGTTAGTTCACTTATTATAGGTGGAATTGTTTGTACTGCTTTATCAATGGCAGGAGGGTTTATCACAGACTTAAAAGTTGGTTACTGGCTTGGTGTTACTCCCGTAAAACAACAAACCTACAAGTTTCTAGGGACTTTGGTATCTGCAGCAACTGTTGGAGCAGTAATATTTATTCTCAATAAAGCATATGGTTTCGTGCAGTCACCTGAACATTTGCAGCCTATGACTGCCCCACAGGCTAATGCGATGGCTGCGATTATTCAACCATTGATGTCTGGGACTGGTGTTAGTTGGGTACTACTGGGTATTGGCGCAATCATTTCAATATTATTAAATTGGTTAAAAATTTCTCCACTTGCCTTTGCTTTGGGTATGTTTATTCCATTGCCATTAAATACACCGCTTGTTGTTGGTGGATTGTTGAACCACTGGTTTACTAAAAGTTCAAAGAATGAAAAGCTGGCAAATGCTCGTGTACAAAGAGGGATATTAATTTCTTCCGGATTTATTGCAGGTGCAGCTTTGTTTGGTGTAATTGGTGCATTTATAATATTCTTTTCAGGCGATGGCGAAGTGCTGAATTTAAAAGTTTGGAGCAGCGATACTTCAACTGGTTCACAAGTTACGGCATTAATAGCATTTTTAGGATTGTTAGGATACTTTGCATGGGAATCGTTTAGGGCAAAGGAAGAGGAGTAAGATAGCTAGAAAGTTTAAATGTTAAGAGGTGAAAGTTGCTAGTGGGATGGTTGTATCGCAATGGATTAACAACTGTTTATCATGATATCAGATACAAATAATACGGATATTAAAAAATTTATATTATGGAACAATTATTAAATCGTTTTTTGAAATATGTGAGCATTGACACTAAGAGTGATGATGCCTCAGAGACGTATCCAAGCACACAGAAGCAATTTAATCTTGCTAATTTGCTTGTTGAAGAATTAACTCAAATGGGACTTGCTGATATTTCAGTTGACGAACATTGTTATGTGATGGCAACGCTCGTAGCAAATACTGATAAAAAAATTCCTACCATTGGCTTGATAGCCCATATGGACACAGCACCTGACATGAGTGGAGAAAATGTGCATCCTCAAATCTTAAAAAATTATGATGGGAAGGACATTATTCTTAATAAAGAAATGAATCTGATTCTTTCTCCTTCAGAGTTTCCCGAGCTTTTGCAATATAAAGGTCAAACACTTATCACTACTGATGGCACAACGCTCCTTGGAGCCGATGATAAAGCAGGTATTACAGCAATAATGGAAACAGTACAATATCTGTTAAAACATCCTGAAATCAAGCATGGAGCAATTCGTATTGGTTTTACACCTGATGAGGAAATAGGGCGGGGAGTCGATAAATTTGATGTTAAAAAATTCAATGCAGACTTTGGATATACTATAGATGGTGGTAGAATTGGTGAAATAGAATTTGAAAATTTTAATGCCGCAATGGCAAAAATAACCATTCAGGGACGTAATATCCATCCTGGTTATGCAAAAGATAAAATGATTAATTCAATTCTGGTAGCAGCTGAATTAAATGAAATGTTGCCGGTGAATGAAAGACCTGAATTTACTGCAGATTACGAAGGTTTTTTTCATATCATTAAATTTGATGGAACAGTTGAAAATACAATCATTCAATACATCATAAGAGATCATGATCGTGTAAAATTTGAAAACAAAAAAGAACTCATGCAACAGGTTGTTGCTTTCATGAATAAAAAATATCGTGAAAATACGGTCATTCTTGAAATGAAAGAACAATATCAAAATATGAGAGAAATGGTTGAACCTCAATACCATATTGTGCAAACTGCCGTTGATGCAATGACACAAATTGGTGTTACTCCAATTGTTGTCCCAATTCGCGGAGGAACCGATGGTGCAAGGCTTTCCTATATGGGGCTGCCTTGTCCAAATTTATTTGCAGGTGGTCATAATTTTCATGGGAAAATGGAGTTTATTCCACTTGAATCGTTGCAGAAATCGGTTGAAACAATTGTGCGGATAATAGAGATTTATTCAGGGAAATAAATTTGGTTTTAAATTTTAATTTATGAAGGCATTCATCTTTGGTTTATTCTTTTTTGTTCATTTAACCGTTTTTTCTCAATGCCTGAAAATTTGTACCTGGAACATTGCAAATCTTGGAAAATCAAAGACAGATGAAACTATTTCGTTTATTGCAAAAACTTTAAAGGATTTTGATTTTGTTTCCATTCAGGAAGTGTCCACATCACCTGCGGGAGCTCAAGCTGTGGCAAGAATTGTTGAAGAACTAAATAGAAAAGGTTCAAAATGGGAATTTTCTATTAGCGATCCCACAAATGGGAAAGGATCTGAACGATATGCTTTTGTATGGAAATCATCAAAAGTGCGGGTTATAAAAAAGGCGTGGCTCGAAAAAACATTAGCTGAAAACATAGACAGAGAGCCATATCTAGGCTTGTTTTGTTCTGCTAAAGATACTTTCCTGATTGGAAATATGCACGCCGTACCAAAAGGAAAAAATCCCGATTTAGAAACCTGCCATTTGTTTAAAATTGATCAGATGTATGAAAAATATCACTTTATGATTATGGGTGATTTTAATTCTGCACCTCAAAGTGTTGGATTTTCAACACTTTTACAACGAAAAGTTTTAAATACATTTTCGAAACAAAAAACTACATTGAAACAAGAAATATCGAAAACAGGAGAGCGATTTGCCAGTGAATATGATAATATTTTTTATGAAACAGATGAGATTGTTTTGAGTGATAAAGGTGTGATTGATTTTTCTGTTTCGTTTCCCGATTTGAAGTCTGCCAGAAAAGTTTCAGATCATATCCCTATATGGGGTTGCTATAGTGTGAAAAAAAGGTAATACATT
The DNA here is from genome assembly GCA_036171035.1 of Bacteroidales bacterium. Lineage (GTDB taxonomy): Bacteria > Bacteroidota > Bacteroidia > Bacteroidales > GWF2-35-48 > GWF2-35-48. Next base: position 9,053 of record JAVHQG010000236.1, on the reverse strand, counting down.
GTTAAATGGATTTCCAAATTGTAAATATTACAAAAAATATTTCAGGTTCTATAAGTTTGCCGGCCTCAAAAAGTATTTCAAACCGTGCATTGATAATACGTGCAGTTGGAGGTTTGTTTTTTAGAATTTATAATCTTTCTGAAAGTAATGATACGAAGGTGCTTCAGGAAATGCTTTTTTCGCAGACAAATACTCTTAATGCTGAAGATGCCGGAACTGCTATGCGTTTCATGACAGCCCTTGCTGCATCTACTTTTGGTGAGTGGATTATAACAGGAACAGATCGCATGAAATTGCGACCCATCGGTGATCTGGTTGATTGCTTGAACTGTTTAGGAGCATCAATTGAATATCTTGAAAATGCAGGATTCCCTCCGTTAAAAATTAAAGGAATAAAATTAAAAGGAGAGAAAATAGTTATACAGGGAAATATAAGCAGCCAGTTTATCAGTGCGCTTTTGATGATTGCTCCATACGTGATGAATGGAATAACGATTCATATAACAGAACCATTTTTTTCCAAACCATATGTGAAAATGACCTTACAATTGATGGAGTATTTTGGCATAAAATATTTATGGGTTGGAAATGAAATCATAATAAAAGAACAAGAATATAAACCTAAAGAACTTACGGTAGAATCAGATTGGTCGGCGGCTGCATTTTGGTATGAAATAGTTGCGCTTTCTGAAAATGCAGATATAATATTAACTGGTTTGAAAAAGCAGAGCTTACAGGGAGACTGCATCATTGCTGAAATTTTTGAACAGTTAGGAGTTAAAACAACATCCGTAAAAAATGGAGTAAGACTTACAAAAACACATAGAATAGTAAAAAATATTCAATTGAATTGTTCTGATTTCCCTGATATGATTCCTGCATTGACTGTTTCATTGACCATGCTTGGCGTTCCATTCGATTTGACAGGTTTAGCCTCTTTACGAATTAAAGAATGTGATAGAATTGTTGCATTACAAACTGAACTTGAAAAAGTTGGAATATATATTCAAACAACAGATAATTCAATGAAATGGGATGGCGTTTGTAGTGAGAAGATTTATACACTACTTTTTGACACATATAACGATCATCGAATTGCAATGGCACTTGCACCGGTTTCATTGAAATATAATAATATTAAAATCAAGAATACCGATGTAGTGAGAAAATCATATCCGGAATTTTGGAATGATTTAATTCGCATGGGATTCAGTGTGGATCAAGCTTTTTAGCGAATGCGTATTTTTAAGGTATAAGAACCTGTGTTGGCCGCATTATATACCGTTTCGTAAATTGAAAGGTAAATCATTCCACTGGTGGTGGCTGTTCCGGTAAATTTTGACCCGGCTTTTAAACTGGTTCCAATTTCCCCTATTTTATACACTACGCATCCGTATGTTGGGTATGTACTTGTATTGCCGGAATTATATGCGGCATCAGAATCACTGTTGTTGATTACATAATTTCCATCGGGTTTGTAGCTTGCTGCCAGACTTGCTAAATATACTTCACCATTGGCTGAAATTTCAATTTTTTGACCACTTTTAATATTGATTCCGGTACGCAACCAGCCACCAGCGGTGTTTCCGCTGATATGTTTATTTGCTTGCAGAATCAATGTTTTTTCAGAACCATTGCTATCGCCTTCGCTAAAGAATACATCCATTTTTTTTATTTTTTCACGAGGAATGGTTAATGTACCATATTCTGTTTGCAGGGAAATGCTGGATAGATTATAGATGCCACCCATAATATAAGCATAGTCTATTGTTACAATATCTTTGTCTGAGGAGTTGTCACTCACTCCGTTCATTATCTGTAGCTCTTTTAGTGCTGCATCTGCGGTGAAATCAGCATAAGAACCTGCTTCATATTTGTCTGAAAAAATAAAGTTTTTTAATGTGGGAATAGCAGAAACGCCCATTCCAAGAATTTCGTTATAAGCATTCTTTCGGGTGTCTTCATTGGCATCAGAAAGGAGTTTAGTTAGATTGATGATTTTTTCTTTTAGAGTAGTGTTTTCAATAATTCCAAACTCAATTGAGCTAACATTTTTTATAGGGATATCTAGCTTTCCATAATCTGTTTTTAGTTCTACATTGTTCATCTTGGTTGTTCCTTTCATAGTGCTGCCATCACGTAATGATACTTGTAACTCAACTTTATCTGATGCTTTTTGAGCAAAAGTTAAAAGGCTTGAAAAAGCTATGATTGCGATAAGTGTAAAGAAATTTTTCATGTTGAATATATTTAGATTTTTCGTTGTTTTATGATACAAAAATACAATTTTTTAAAAATTTATCGGGAAATATTATAATAAATCGGTTCTAATATTCATTATTTATTCCAGATTTCCCATGACTTTTCTGCTTGCAAATGCAGCATTTCTAATCCGTTTTTAATGTATGCCCCATTTGTTTGTCCGTGTTTTAAGAATGCTGTTACTTCAGGGTTATAGGTTAAATCAAATAAGATGTGGTTTTTAGAAATTGCCGAGTATGGAATATCAGGATAATTCGTAATGTCAGGATACATCCCAAGTGGAGTAGTATTAATGATAAGCTTATTTTGAGCTATTAATTCATTTGTGACTTCTGTGTATGGTATTTCATTTTTATTAGATGGATTACGAGAAACTTTTATATAAGTAATATTATTTTTTTTTAATACCCAAGCGACTGCTGCTGAAGCACCTCCGGTACCTAATATGAGTGCTTTTTTAATGCCTTGAATTGGTGCTTTTATAAGTGATTGCTCAAAACCAAAAATATCAGTATTATATCCTTTTAAAATAATTTGATTTGAGGTTTTTATAATTTTTATTGCGTTTACAGCACCTGTTTTTATTGCTGTTTCATCTAACTCGTTTAGCAAATTAATTACTTGTCTTTTGTAAGGAATTGTAACGCTTAATCCAAGCAATTCAGGGTTATTTAGAATAATGGAATGTAAGTTATTTACATCAGGGATAGAGTATAATTCAAAATAGCATTTGGTTAGATTTTCCAGAATAAATTTTTCGGTAAAATATTTTTTTGAAAAAGAGTGGGAGAGAGGATACCCAATAAGACCGTATTTTTTTATCATTTTATTTTTCATTTAGAAACTCAACCGCCATCCATGCCATTAATCCCATCCCTGTTTTTAACGCACTTTCATCAATATCAAATGTTGAAGTGTGAATAGATGAGGCAATTTTTTTCCCTTCTATATTGCTCAGGGCATGCTTTTCATTTTTTACACCAAGCCGATAGAATACTGATGGAGCCTGTTGTGCAAAATAAGCAAAATCTTCGGCCGTCATTTTTAGTTCAAGATCAAAAACATTTTTTTTACCTAAATATTCAACTGCAAATTTTTTTGCCTGCATAGTGGTATTTGCATCATTAACGAGAACAGGGTAGCCGTGATTTATTTTTGTAATGCACTTGCCTCCCATGCTTTTTGCAATATCAGAAGCAATTTTTTCAATATTTTTAAGAGCTGTCTTTCTCCATATTTCATCTGTGGTTCTGAATGTTCCTTCAATATCTACAATGTCAGGAATTATATTGGTTGCTCCATTTCCAATGATTTTACCAAATGATAGGACTGTGGGTATTGCAGGGTTTGCCATTCTGCTTACTACTTGTTGCAGGGCAATGATAATATTAGATGCAATTAGTATAGTATCCTTGTTGAGATGAGGCATTGCCCCATGTCCGCCTTTTCCTGTAACTTTCAAAAATAATTCATCTGTTGAAGCCATATAAATTCCGGATTTTAAGCCAACTGTTCCTGCATTCAAAGCTGTTTCCACATGTTGAGCGATAATGTAATTGGGTTTATTATTTTTAAAAATTCCACTTTCAATCATAGCTTTTGCGCCACCTGGTACTTTCTCTTCGGCTGGTTGAAATATCAGCATTACTGTACCTGAAAATTCATTTTCGAGTGATTTTAAAATATGAGCTACGCCAAGCAATGACGCAGTATGTGCATCATGACCACAAGCATGCATTATTCCTGTGTTTTTTGAAATGTAATTTGTTGTATTTTTTTCGTCAATTGGCAATGCGTCCATATCAGCTCTGAGTGCTACAAGTTTAGACTTATTGTTTTTTTGTTTTCCTTTAATCAATGCAGTTATGCCAAATCCTGTAATATTTTCATTGAATGGAATGGCTAATTTTTTTAAGATAGAAGCAATGAGTTTTGCAGTTTGTTTTTCGTGATACGACAGCTCAGGATTCATATGAATTTGTCGTCTGATAGTAACAATTTCATGAAAATATTTATCTGCTAATAAAACGATTTGATTTTTTGTAATCATATAATTTCTTTATTAAAAATCTAAACTAAGTGATAAATAAAATATGCGAGGGAGCTCAATTCCGCTATCAATTCCCCAAGCCCAGTCCGCTCTGATAAAATAACCCAGCAGTTTGCTCCGAACGCCAAATCCATATCCGTAAACAATAGGGTCTCGTTGTTTATCAATGATAATCGTAACCGGATTGTTGTGAATAATCTGTGTATTGTAAGCGTTTCTTTTCGAGTCAGGTGTAAGTCCGGTCCATGCTGTTCCAACATCAAAGAAAGCAATTGCTTGTAGATTTGAGATAAAATCTGAATTAAGGGGTCTGTTTGCAAAATAACTTATAAATGGCCAGCGGATTTCATTATTTAGAACGAAGAAACTATTTCCATTACGGATATTCTGTGTAAATCCTCTCATGTTAGTTGCAAGTGTTTGATATGCGTAATTCTGGCTTGTGTCAACGGGAATAGTCTGGTCAAATGTTTGTATTTTTGATGAAAAATTCATCCAGTTATCTACGCTACCGAGATAATATACTAATTTGTTATGTCCGAATGAAGTGCTGGCTGCAAAACGTGTAGCAAATATAAGGTTTCTATGAATTTGCTGGTAAAACCTGAAATCACCTCCAACAACAAATAAATCAGTTTTTCTTTGATTAATTTGATTGTAAAATTCTCCAAAAACTTTTGCTCTTGCGCCATAATAAATATTCAGGCTTCTTTGTCTGATATTGTCGAATATCCCTTCAACTTTGAGTCCAGCCCAAGTTTTGTATGCATCTTCCCTGATTAGGTTTTGATAATCTGTCGATAAAAACACATTTCTATCGTTTCTAAGACTTGCTGTACTTTTTACTGACAACACCTGACTAAAAGGGTACTTTAATATATACATGGCTTCATGTGTATGCGTTTTAATCATAGAATTTGCAGTAAATGTTGTAAATGCCTGCCTATGAAAAACATATTGTTTATCTAATCTTTGCTTGAGATTTTCGAAACTTAAAAGATATTCGTTGCTATCAAAATTTCCTGCAAAACGGAAGCCTCCGGTAATTTTATAATCTTCAAAAAGGTCATTTGTACCAATTTTGAAAAACACATTGAACCCGGGATTGAAATACATTGCTCCACCTGTGTAAACCTGATATGATGAATTTAGAAATCCAAAGTCAACTTGATTTACAATATAGTTTGTATAAAAGGTTTTGAAATACATCATTGGTTTTGGGATTTTCAATTTTCCCGTTTCATCATATTCTGAAAGTAAGTTGTTATAATAGTTTGATGATTTTTTTTCAACTTCAAAAACGTAATTATTAATGTCAATAATGGATGTGTCTGTTGGGATTATTTTTGTTGAATCGGGTCGAACATTTTTTAGGCTGTCGTCGTCCATCCACGATTTAGTAAGCTTATTGCGCAAGTCTGTGTTGACGTATTTTCCTTTAAAAGAGTTTCTTTCAGTTGTTAATTTATTGTTGAATGTTTTGTAGCGTCCGTTTTCAAAAAGTATGTCAGTAACATTTTTAGAGCTATTTATTTCTTGATTTAAAATATTGCGAGAAAAGTTTGTAACCGGCCATGTTCGTGTAAATGCTTTGTAGTGCGTGGTTGTATCAATATAGCTTATGGTACTGTCGCGCATTGCGGTATGCCGATTTACAATACCATTGTCATCCGAAAGGAAATAAAATTGATTGGTTGAAGTATTGAACGGATGTGTTTCATTCACATATTTTGAATCTGTAATTCGTTTTAATAATGGCGATTTGAGGGAATAGTCAAATGCAAAAATGTCAGATGTTCTGTTTATATGATTCCAATTATTATCTTTTGGAATCAATGTATCGCTTAACCTGTTTGAACTAAATAAAATTTCTCTGATATTATTGTTAAATCTTGGATTCATGTCATCAGCTAAATCGTTTGTGATTTGTTCTACTGTATTTGCAGCGATGTTATATACAAAGATATCTGTTTGCCCATTTTTAACAGCAGAGACAACAAGTTTAAGACCGTCATTTGAGTATGAAAAATCAAGAACTTTATCAAATGAAAATAATCCTCTTGATTCAATTTCTTTTGTTTCCATATCATAAAACGAAATGTATGATTCTCCTTTTTGTTCGGTAATAAAAGCAAACAATTTTCCTGATGGATGCCAGGTTAATATAGGATAGGAATAATCAGTAATTTGATCAAGTTTGTGTTCTTTTTTTAAAATTCTTTTGTGTTTTTTTGTTTCGGTATTATAAAGCCAAATTTTATATTGCCCCAATTCATTTGATGTATAAATGATATATTTATTGTCGGGGCTGATTTTTGATTGGCTATATACTCTTGCTCTTCTAGGTCTTTTTAAAATCTGATTTTCTTTTGGTGTTTCTGTGTTTTTATTTGCTGTGTAATATTTTTTATCATAATAGTCAATCCAGTCAAGAGCTAAGTATTTTAAAGGAGTTCCTAATACAAACTGGAATCCGCTTTCAATATTTTTACTGATACGAGTGATGTAGATGATTGTTGGAATTACAGATTTTCCAAAACTTGAGGCAACATAGTTCCAAATAGAATGACCGGCATAAATAGCGTCTTCACCTGTGAGTTTGTTGAATTTTTCATATCTGCCACTGAGTATTCCATCTTTTATTTTATTTTCTATTTCAAAGTTCCAATTATCAGAAACGTAAGAAATAAGACCTTTCAAATACCAGTCTGGCAATGAAATCAGCGTAGAATTGGCTACTTTATTTTTAAAATCACTACCATAGAGCATTTCACTCAAAACCACTTCTGCAATAGCTGACCCTATCTGCTTTTCAAGTTTTTTATGATCGCCCTCATAATACAAAAAAACTTTGTTGTCAACAATTTTTGTAACCCCACCAATATTATATTGAATATCACCTGAAACAAGTCCTATATTGCTTTGTCTGAAATCAGTAAGGTTGTTGTACATGATAAAAATCATGCGTTTGCTTAAATTGTATTCAAAAAAGCTTTCAATTTCTTCTAATTTTTTGGCTGCTGTTTCAGATGCATATTGAGCCAGCTCTTTCCCTCCAACATAGTAGTATGTATCATAACGTTTGAATCTGTAAAATTGCCAGAGAAAATCATTGTATTGCACTCTGTTTTTTCCAAAATCCATCTGAAGCCCGTTATAAAATTGTCCAAAGCAGAAGAAAGGTAGAAAAAACAATGCGAATATGTAAACTAATTTTTTCAATCGTAACAAAATGTTTAATCGGTAAAATTAATGATTAAATGGGAAATCAAATTATAAAAATGTACCAAAAATGTATAATTTTACAGAAATGGAATTAATGGAAACTATTTTTTTTTGATTTAAAACATCGCAATTATGTATTTAATAAAGAATGCAACAATCGTAAATGAAGGCTCGATTTATCAAGGAAACTTGCTTATTGAAAATAATGTTATTAAAGATATTTTTGAGGATTATCTATTGGTAAATATACCTAAATCGTGTACGGTGATTGATGCAACAGGAAAATACTTATTTCCGGGTGTAATAGACGATCAAGTGCATTTTCGCGAACCCGGTTTAACTCATAAAGGAGATATTTATTCAGAATCTAGAGCTGCTGTTGCAGGTGGAATTACTTCTTATATGGAAATGCCTAACACAAAGCCGCAGGCTACAACACTTGAATTGCTGGAAGATAAATATGCAATTGCTGCCGAAAAGTCGTTGGCAAATTATTCTTTTTATTTTGGAGCAACGAATGATAATGCAGATGAACTTAAGAAAATAAATCCAAAAAATATTTGTGGGGTGAAAGTATTTATGGGGTCTTCAACGGGGAATATGTTGGTTAATGATCCAATTGCATTGCAGCGTATTTTTGCTGAAAGCCCTGTACTTGTTGCTACTCATTGCGAAGATGAAGATTTGATACAGACGAATATTCGCTTTTATAAAAGTGTTTTTGGAGAGAATATTTCAGTTAAATATCATCCGTTGATAAGAAGTGAAGATGCCTGTTTTAAATCGTCGTCGTTAGCTGTTGAAATGGCTTGTAAATATGGAACACGTATTCATGTGCTGCATCTTTCCACGGCCAAAGAAATGGAACTATTTATAGATAATATCCCTGCAAAAGATAAACTAATTACAGCAGAAGTTTGTGTGCATCATCTTTGGTTTGATGATAGCGATTATGAACAATATGGGAATCGCATTAAATGGAATCCTTCTATTAAATCGGCAAATGATAGACAAGCCTTGCGTGATGCGATAATAAGTGGTAAAATAGATGTTATTGCAACCGACCATGCCCCACATTTAAAAGAAGAAAAAGATGTATCATATTTTAATGCAATGTCGGGCGGTCCACTCGTTCAGCACTCTCTTGTAGCGATGCTTGATTTGTATCATTATAGAATATTTTCATTAGAAAAAATTGTAGAAAAGATGTGCCATGCACCTGCAGATATTTATAAAATCGAAAAACGCGGTTACATACGTAAAGGCTACTATGCGGACCTTGTGATTGCCGATTTAAACTGTCCATGGTCTGTTGGTGAAGAAAATATTTTATATAAGTGCGGTTGGTCGCCGTTTGAAGGAACACGATTTCTGTCTAAAATAACCCATACATTTGTAAACGGAAATTTAGTTTTTGATAATGGAGAAATAAATAATAATATCAGGGGGGAACGCTTGATGTTTATGCGATAGATTGCATTTTTAGATTCTGATTAAAAAAATAATATTAGTTAAT